>JANTGH010000005.1 GCA_024763055.1 Desulfobulbaceae bacterium | reverse complement strand
GGTCCTGATTGGAGAGCAGCCTGATCTCTTCCATCTGGGCAACCGGAATAACATGAGCCTCATCGATAATCAGCAGGACCCGCTCATTGTTGGCAGCGCATTCACTCAAAAACTTGGAGAATCCAATCAAAAACAATGCTTTGTTGCCATCCCAGACGAGATCATACTCATGGGCTAAAAAAGAAAAAAATTCTTCCCGGGAAAGTTTGGGGTTGTTGACAAGACAAAAATGAACATTGCCCTCAAGCGAGTGGACAAGGGCCTGCAAAAGAGTTGTTTTTCCCGTCCCCACCGCACCGGTCAGCACCAGAAAGCCCTTCCTGGCAACCACCCCATATTCAAGGACGGACAGCCCCTCCTTATGGGTCCAACTCATAAAAACATGCTCAGGATCCGGACTCAGATCAAAGGGTGCCCGGGTAAAGCCGTAGAATCTCTTATACATTCAGCATATACTCTTTGTTATAAATTTTAACTTACTAAAACTCCGTCACTCCAACCCCCACAGACTACAAAATAATACGTCCCTGTATATACAGATAAATCATGACAGCAAAAAGAACTGTAGTGTACATAAAAAAAAGAAACCCGGAGAGAAGAGCGCGAAAACGTTTCTTTTGTCTCTCCTGCTCGGTTTCAATATAGGGGATGGCACTGATAACACTCACGTCAAGCAACGATTCAATCTCGCCGACATTTGTAAAAGAGGTATCCAGAAAATCAAGCACAAGAGTAATCCCTACCGCAAGCCCTCCACCTGCTCCCAGGGCCAGAAGCAACATCTTTTTAAAATCCGGCTTAAAGGGCTTGTCCGGAAAACGAGCAGGATCGATAATTTTGAACTTGCTGCCCTTTTGTTTGTGTTCAAGATGTTCAACTGAGGCGGCCTGGAGATTTTGCGACACCAGGTAATCATAGTGACGACGCAGTTCATTATAATCCCGGGTAAGCGCGTTCCACTCCGCCTCACGAACCGGAGCAGCCTCAATCCATTGTTCATAACGACTGATTGCGGCTTTTACTTTTTTCTGGTCTTTTTTGAGCTTTTTAATATTCAGATCAATTTCCTTGACCTGAAGCTGCAATTGCTGAATTTCCGGGTCCTGAGGTGTATGGCGTACTTTTTCGACACCTGATTTATCAGGAGCAGGCTCCGACTGCAGATCCGCTTCAAGTTTTGCAATCAACTGTCTTGTACGACGCACTTCCGGATGTTTTTCCGTATACTTCCTGAGCAAACTCTCAAGATACAGCTTTAACTGCTGCAACCGTTCATACTTGCCCATGGGACGATCCGGGGGAGTACGGCCTGTTCCTTCCTGATTGCCTCCAGCCAGGGCGCTGCCCAGCCGCTTGCGCAGAGATATCTGCTCCCGGGCCATCACCCGGGTCCGCTCCAGATCCAGAATGGAGTCCTGGATACCCTGGTACTGCGTATGCAACGAAGTGAGCCGGGCCAGATTCCCCTCTCGTTGGTCAGCCATCTCATTGTAATGTTTGAGTTTATAGTCACGCATGGCCTGTTCTTTTTTATCAAGGACAACCTTGGCCATATTCAACTCGTCCTCGGTGTACTTGGAAGTCTCGGTGGCCCGCTCTTCACGATACTTTAAATTTTCTTCAATAAATTTTGAAGCCAGGGCATTGGTCGCCTTTAATACCTGGTCCTGCTGTGTACCCTGAAAGGCAACCGTAAAAGTATCACCACGGGAAGAGGGCGTAATTTTAATATTTTTCCGCATCATTTCGATGACATCTTCAATGGGCAACTTCTGCCGACTCTCGGGATAAAGATCAAGCTGCTTAATGAGCTGTTCAAGATTATTTCTGCTCATAACCAGTTCACTCAGGGTACTGACGGTCTCCCGCAAACGCTGCCCTTCGCGTTCAGGAGCCATGCGTCCGGGATTGATCTGCTGCTTTTCATAACTGAGTAAGGCCGTGCATTTATATAACTTGGGCATCCGGAGGTACATTCCCAAACCAATTGTCAGGGATATCAGCACACAGGCGGCAATCAACCTCCATCGCTGCACAAGAAGATCGAGATATTTCTTTACCTGTTGACGCTGCTGATTTTCCATGATTTATTTATGCTATGTAAAAAAAAATATTGCTTACCATTATTCCAAATTCTCAAACACCGGGATGATCATTGAAGACATGTGTTATTGGTGATATTCATGGCTGTCGTGCCTCACTGACTGCCCTGCTGGACAAGGTCATTGATCAGGCAGATACCCTGATCTTTCTTGGTGACTATGTTGACCGGGGGCCGGATTCCAAACAGGTAATCGAAACACTGATCCAGCTGCAGAAAACCCATCCCCGTCCAATTTTCCTGAAAGGCAACCATGAATTGATGTTCTACAATTATCTCATCGGTACAGACCGTTCAATATTTCTTCGGGTCGGTGGCCTTCAAACACTAAACAGTTATAATATCTCTCCCCAAGCCGACGGCAATCTCCTTGACCTGCTTCCCTCTGCCCATATTGCCTTTATAGAGTCTCTGGCCCTCTATTATGAAGATCAGCAGGGCATCTACGTCCATGCAGGTCTGCAGCCGGGAAGACATCTAAGCCAACAAACTCCAGACTGGTGCCTGTGGGTTCGGGACCGTTTTATCCGTTCATCCCATGACTTCGGCAAACCGGTTATTTTCGGGCATACGGTTTTTCGGGAACCACTGATTGAGGACAATAAAATCGGCATTGACACCGGTGCCGTCTACGGTGGCAAGCTCACAGCCCTTCTGCTGCCGGACATGGAATTTATCCAGGTTGACGGCGAGCAAAAACATCCCTTTCCCGGTTACCTGTAGCAACAGAATATAACATCAAAAGATAAAATACAAATAAACCAGCATGGCTGGACCATAATATTCAGGTCACAGCCACAACGAACAATGAAAATCCCTTGCTCCGGCATGGGCAGGCCCTGCCTCAAGGGATTTTCAGATAAATATTTTCTAAAGTTCATTCCAGGAAAAAGGCAACACATCCGACAAACGGTGCGCTTTGAGAAAAAGCATCAACAGGCGGTCAACCCCCAGGGCAATACCTGCCGTCTCTTCCATCTTCTCAAGATCCTGTAAAAACTTTTCCGGCATTTCTCCCGGCCGGTCATTGCGCCGCATCTTCGCAAACTCTTTAACAAATCGCGCCCGTTGCTCCCCGGCATCAATCAGCTCGGAAAAACCGTTGGCCAGCTCTATACCGAAAAGATACAATTCAAAACGCTCGGTAAGATGCAAAGCGCCTGCTTTACGTCTTGCCAGCGAGCCTAATTCAACCGGATAATCATAGAGAAATACCGGTTTATCCCAACCAAGATGCGGTTCAACCTTGTCCACCAGGATTTCTTCAAAACAGTCATTCTCGACGGCCTTGATTGCGCTCATGCCCGCATATTTCCGAAACGCCTCTTCCACGCCCACGCGAATCCAGGGGGAGGACAGAGAAATTCGATGGTTGTTCCAATCAAGAGTCTCCTGGTCATGAACAGCTGGAAAATCCGAGCAGGCAACCGCCAGTTCTTGCAGGAACCGTTCACATTCCAGCATTAAATCCTGGAAATCCCAACCGGCATGATACCATTCCAACAGGGTAAATTCCGGCTCATGGAGACGGCCGATCTCACCCTTTCGAAAACAATGGCATAGCTGAAAAAGCTGTGGCGCTCCCCGGGCAAGCAGTCGCTTCATGCACAGCTCCGGTGATGTCTGCAGCCACCAGTCTTCACTGTGAAAGGGATAAATTTCTGCCTCGGGCAACAACACAGGCAGACGGACGGGGGTGTCAACCTCTATGTATCTGTTTTTAAGGAAAAATAAACGAATCGCCTGAATGAAATCACTACGCCTTTTGAGCCAGGAAAAAGAGAGCATGCAACAATCCGATTTCAACAATGAGGAATGAAAAGCAAATACCCTGTATTTTCCCTACTCCTTGACCCTGGTCATATACTGACCTGTTCGGGTGTCTATCTGAATTTTATCGCCTTCCTCAACAAAAGGAGGCACCTGCAGCTGATAGCCGGTCTCAACGGTTATAGGTTTGGTATCCGTGCCGGATGTATCACCTTTCACCCATGGATCAGCCCGCGTGACCGTCAGGTTGACAAAAATCGGCAGGCTGAGGTCAATGGCTTTCTCTCCGAAAAACAATATCTGCACTTCCATATTGTCGACAAGAAAATTTATATTGTTGCCCAGCTGCTCACGGCTGATAAAAATCTGATCGTAGGAAGAGGTATCCATGAAATGAAACTCATCTCCCTGTGAGTAGAGAAACTGCATGGTGCGCTCCTCAAGATCGGGCTTTTCAAACTTATCATTGGAGCGATAGGTCTGGGTAAGCTGGTTTCCCGTGATCATATTTCGCATCTTCGTTCGATACAGGGCCTGTCCCTTGCCGGGTTTGGAAAAGTCGAATTCAATAATAATGTATGGTTCATTGTCGATTTGAACCTTAAGTCCCTTACGAAGATCGGATGCCGAATACATAAATTCACCTTAATGCGAGCTGAGTGGAGATCGGATATTTTTCCATTGAATTTTCTCGAATAAACCACCCGGCAGCAAACTGCGGGATATCAACTGAACATTTGAGAAATTCGTAGTAAGTTATAAAAGTACCCCTAAAAAAGATAAAATTTTACGCAATCTCTTTACTTTTTGCAACAGCTTCCTCGACTTTGCCGGAAATTTACCCCTGGCCCGCTCTTTACTTGTTTTCCAGGGCCAACTCTTTTAGAATACCGGCCAAAGAATCAAATATTTGCCTTAAAATCATGACCATTAAAGCAGGCGTTCTTTCCGATACCCATATAACAACTCCCGATCACCTGTTTCGACGGCTGGTCGACCATTGTTTTTCCGAATGCGAAGTAATCATTCACGCCGGAGACCTGATCGATATCAGCATCCTTGATGCCTTTGCCGACAAAACCGTCCATGCCGTCTGCGGCAACATGTGTCGAGGTGCAGCCCGGCAAACGCTGCCCCGGGAAACAACGTTCAACCTGGGAAAATTTACCATCGGCCTGACCCATGGCGCCGGACTTGGCTACGATATCGAAGCAGGCCTGTGGGATCTCTTTCCCGGTGTCGACTGCATGATTTATGGACATACGCACCGGCCCGTCTGCCGCCAGAAGGGTCAGGTACTGATTATAAACCCCGGCAGTTTCCAGGCCGCCGGCCGGTGGGGAGCAGCCGGCACCTATGCAGTCATAGAGGCAGGAACAACACTTACAGGGAAAATCTTTCAGGTTCCACAACTGCCATGAATACACTCTGGACTCCATGGCGAATGGAACATGTTCTGGGCGAGGCCGGGAAACCCGAAGGCTGTCTGTTTGAACCACCCGGAATGAGGCCCCAGGAAAAAAAACACCTGCTCCTCTACCGTGATTCATGGCTTTTGGTCCTGCTCAACCGCTTTCCTTATGCCAACGGCCATCTGTTGTTAGCCCCAAGACGCCACCTCGCCGACATTACGGAGCTTGAGGGGCATGAACACAGCGCCCTCATGGCCATGCTTGCCGACTGCGCAACAATTTTGCGCAGTCGGCTTCATCCCGACGGCTTCAATATCGGTCTTAATCTGGGCAGTATTGCCGGAGCCGGCATCGCCGACCACCTTCACTTTCATATTGTGCCCCGCTGGCAGGATGATCATAACTTCATGACGGTCTGCGCGGAAATACGCACCATTCCTCAACATATCGAACAAACCTTTGACCTGCTGGCCCCGGATTTTCGCAGGCTCCTGAAAAAGAGAGCGTCCCATGAGTAAACCGGTAAAAATGACCCCCATGCTCCGCCAGTACATGGAGATCAAGGAGCAGCACAGAGATGCGATCCTCTTTTACCGGATGGGTGATTTTTACGAGATGTTCCTCGATGATGCCGTCACCGCCTCGAAGGTGCTTGGCATCACACTCACCTCACGCTCGGCCAAGGATGCCGACAACAGAATCCCCATGTGCGGGGTACCGTTCCATGCCGTGTCCGGCTATCTCGGCAAGATGATCAAGGCCGGCTACCGGGTGGCCATTTGTGAACAGGTGGAAGACCCCAAAGAGGCCAAAGGAATTGTCCGCAGAGAGGTTGTCCGGGTGGTGACCCCCGGCGTAACTACGGATGATCAGATATTAGATGAGAAAAGCAATACCTACGTGGCCGCCCTCTGCGTTGACAGGCGTTCGAAAAAACAGCTGACCATTGGCCTTGCCTTTCTTGATGTCTCCACCGGCGATTTTCTCATCAATCAGTGCACCGGCAGGATAGAGAATTTTGAGGGAGCTCTTGATGATCTCACCCGTATGCGGCCCGCTGAAATTCTTGTGGCTGAAAACGACCAGAAACTCCTGTCCCCATTAACCGAAAGCCTTAAAACTCTCCTCGACAGCCTCTGTCTCACCATAAGAGGGGTTATGCACTTCGACAGGGAAACAGCTGTCACCACCCTGACCGAACATTTTGGCACCACCGGGCTGGCAGGCTTTGGCTGTGACCATCTGCATACCGGAATCAGGGCCGGTGGCGCCCTGCTTGCCTATATTCAGGAAACCCAGAAAACGGATCTCTCCTATATCAAAAAAATCAGCCCGCTTGCGCAAAGCGGATACCTCGTTATTGACGAGTCTTCCCGCCGAAACCTTGAACTCACTGAAACAATCATCGGCGGCAGGCGCGAGGGTTCTCTGCTCTGGGTTCTTGACCTGACCAGCACCCCCATGGGCGCGCGATTTCTCAGGCAACAGATACTTTTTCCCCTGCAGGACAAGGACACGATCACCCAACGGTTAGCCGGCGTTGAAAACCTGCTCGCCGATACATCCCTGCTGGAAAATATACGCCTGATCCTGACGGAAATTTATGATATTGAGCGGCTTTGCAGTCGCCTGGTTCTTGGCCAGGGCAACGCCCGCGACATGAAGAGTCTGGGAATTTCCCTGACCCGGTTGCCGGAATTAAAAGAGCTTCTTCCGAACTCACCGCCAGGCCTTTTACAATCCCTTGGCCACGCGCTTGATCCGCTTACCGACCTATGCGACCTGATTGGCCGGGCCATCCGTGATGACGCACCGATTTCCCTGCGTGAGGGCAATCTGATTAAAGAGGGCTTTCATGCCGAACTTGATGAACTGATCACCCTGCTTCGTGACGGCAAACAGCTGATATTAAATCTTGAGGCCAAGGAACGGGAGCGCAGCAACAATCCTAAACTAAAAGTCGGCTACAACAAAGTGTTCGGCTATTTTTTTGAGGTCAGCCGCGCCCGGGCCGCCACACTTCCCGATGACTATATCCGCAAACAGACCCTGGTCAATGCCGAACGTTTTATAACGCCGGAACTTAAGGAGCTGGAAAACAAGATCTCTTCCGCCCAGGAAAAACGTCTTGAGCTGGAATATGGATTATTTATAGAGATCCGCAATAAAATCGGCTCTCAATCCGAGCGGCTTCTGCAGACCGCCGCAAAAATAGCCCATATTGATTTTCTTATCGCTCTGGCTCAGGCGGCAAAAAAATATCACTACACCCGCCCGACAATCAATGACGACCAGCAGATCACCATTGAAGAGGGAAGACATCCTGTGATTGAGCGTTCACTGCCGGCCGGTACATTTGTTCCCAATGATGTCCACCTTGATCAGGAAAGGGAAGAGTTGCTTATTATTACCGGCCCGAACATGGCCGGAAAATCCACCGTGCTTCGCCAGACCGCCCTCATCGTTCTCATGGCGCATATCGGCAGCTTCGTCCCGGCGGACAGAGCGGACATCTGCCTTGTCGACCGTATTTTTACCCGGGTCGGAGCCATGGATGATCTGCGACGCGGGCAATCGACCTTCATGGTGGAAATGAACGAGACCGCCAACATCCTCAATAACGCAACCGAAAACAGCCTGGTCATCTTAGATGAAATCGGACGGGGCACTTCCACCTATGACGGTCTCTCCATTGCCTGGGCCGTGGCGGAAGAGCTTGCCGAAAAAAACAATCGCGGAATCAAAACGCTCTTTGCCACCCATTACCACGAGTTGACTGAACTGGCCGCAACCCACAAACGCATTGAAAACTATTCCATTGCGGTCAGGGAATGGCAGGATTCCATTATTTTTCTGCATAAACTTGTCAAAGGGGCGACAAATCGCAGTTACGGCATCCAGGTAGCTGCTCTTGCCGGTGTTCCGGAGCATGTAGTCCAACGAGCGCATAAAATTCTACGCAATATTGAAAAGGGCGAATTTACCCGCCGGGGAATGTCTGAGCCGAATGAAGGCGCGCAACATCAACCATGCCAACTCTCTCTCTTCCAATCCGGGGAAGACACTCTTAAAAACCTGCTGGCCGCAGTCGACCCCGATAACACCACACCGCTTGAAGCGCTGCACATCCTCTGTGAGGTAAAAAAACGCCTGATGGAGTAAATCCGAACCCCTTGCAGGACAATTTATTTTACCTCTCTTAGTCAATACGGTATAGTTAAGCAAGGATACTATAATGGCACCTATCTGCAGAAACTCTCAATGCTTGGAATACATTTTGAAAAACTCCAGCTCTAACAGGCGCCAGTGACAACATGATGCTCATCTCTTCCCGCCTGATGGACATTCGCTGCATTATCGTCCGCCTGCTTATTCTCCTATCCCTTGGAGCCTGCCTGATCGCCCCTCCTTTTCTTCACCCCTTGTTCGCTGGAGATAATCCGCAGGGCGCCCTCATCCTGAGGGCTGATAAAAACGACCTGTATAAAACAGCAAAAAAATATGCCTATACACTGGAACATGATGCTCTTGCCGGCGGTGAACGCAAAAACTGGTTATCAGGGGTACGTAACTTTCGCCGTATTTACCTGACGGACACCAAAGGTATGCTTGCACCCTCATGTCTTTATATGATTGCCAGGATGTACCGACGGATGTATCAACGCTTTCATCTTCCCATCGATCTTGAGGAGTCTCTCAACTATTTTCTCAAAGTTTCATCTTTTTTTCCAGACAACAAACTTGCCGACGATGCGCTGTTCGCAGCTGCTGAACTCTATAAGAATAGAAAAAACGACCTGAAAAAAGCGGCAAAGATCTATAGGAAAATAGTCAAGAGCTATACAAAAGGTGATAAATACAATCAAGCGCTCGCTCACCTCAGAGAGATTGACAAATCCGGAAAAATTTCCCTGCCGAATCCCGCAAACAAAGATTCCCGCCAGCAGACAGCCAAAATTCTCCCTGTCAAATATTGGTCTTCAGATGATTATACCCGGGTAGTTGTTCAAGCCTCAACAGCAGTCCAGTATTCAACCCGTCTTTTAGAAAAAGACGGGGACCAGCCAAGACGGTTGTATATTGACTTCAGTCAAAGTTACATTCCATCCAAATTTCGAGTACCTCTTCCCATTGAAGATGGACTTCTGCGGCGAGTACGTACCGGTCAATTCGATGGCGATACGGTACGGGTAGTTCTCGATATTGAATCAATTTCGGATTACAAAATTTTTAACCTGAACGATCCTTTCAGGGTCGTTGTCGATGTCCATGGTATTAAAAAGAACAAACCGAAAAGAGCTGCACAACCATCTTCACCTGCTGAAAAATCTAAAAAAACACCTGAGGTCAGGGAGAATAAATCGACAAATATCTTTGTTACTCTTGCTGACATAAAAAAATGGAAACCTCGACAAACGCATAAAAAACACGATCGAAAAAAGGACACCACGGTGCCGCGTCTTTCTCTGGCTCAGCAGTTAGGTCTCGGCATACGAAAAATTATCATTGATCCCGGTCATGGCGGCAAAGATCCCGGTGCCATGGCCTTTGGATTAAAAGAAAAAAATATTGTGCTGAAGGTCGCAAAAAAGATAAAAACGATCCTGGGAAAAAAATATAATTATGAAGTGACACTCACAAGGAACTCAGATACATTTCTGCCGCTCGAGGAACGCACGGCAATCGCCAATACAGCGGGTGCGGACCTCTTTGTTTCCGTTCACGTTAATGCCCATCCGGACAAATCAATACGGGGCATAGAAACCTTTTACCTGAACCTGGCAACGAATGCCGAAGCCATGCGGGTGGCGGCCCGGGAAAATGCCACTTCAACGCACAACATCAGTGACATGCAGGATATCCTCACCGACCTGATGCAAAATTCAAAAATCCTAGAATCCTCCAGATTGGCCCAATTTGTTCAAAACAATCTGGTATCGGGCCTGAGACAGGACAAGTATTCCGTGAAGGATCATGGGGTTAAACAGGCTCCTTTTTATGTCCTGATCGGTGCACAAATGCCTGCTATTTTGGCGGAAATTTCTTTTATTACCAATCAAAAAGAGGCAAGACTTCTTCAAGATGATGACTATCTTGAGGACATTGCCGATCAAATTGCTGCAGGGGTGGCCGCTTACATCAGCCACCATTCCACGGCAGCGGCACAGCTCTAACCCGCATATTTTACAAAAATCGTCGCCAAAAACCGAAAAAGGCAGTGAATGCAGGTAGTGAACGAAGTGAGACCTTCGAGGAAAAGCTCTAAAAAAATCGAAGATATACTGAAGTATGACATAGTCTTAAAAAGTCTTCAAATCCGTAATCCTGCATTCTGCTAATCTCGACATTCCCGTGGTCTGTTGGGCGGGAATCCAGTTGTTTCGCCACGTTATGGATCCCCGACTACTACCTCGGGGATGACGGATTTGAAGACTTGAACTGCCTTGGCACTTTTTACGAGTCCATCAAGTATATCAAGGATTCTTTTTGGAGCTGCAACAAAGCAGGCATGGTGTTTTCAAGTCTTGCAGCAGATTACTTGGAAAATATGAGATTACCATTGTGGCCATGGGACGACATACGATACCGGTATAAACTATCGCTCTATCTGAAGATGAAACTTTCCTACCAGTCAACCATATAGCAGGTAAGGTCCCGTCCTTCGAATAAGTCCTGTCCCTGCATATATCTGTGCATGGACTCTGCAGCCACCTTGCCCTGATAGATGGCTTTAGCTACTGTCTGGGGCCCAAGAACATCATCGCCACCGGCAAAAATCCATTCAATACTGGTCTGCAATGTCTTGGGATTAACACGATAAGTTCCCCATGATTCAATTTTCATCTGCAGTCCTTTATCAGCCGTATGGTTTACCTTTTGGCTGATGGCAGGGATGATGGAATCCGCTTCAATAATAAAATTCGACCCTTCCTTAACCACCGGCCTCCGACGCCCGGAGTCATCGGGTTCGCCAAGTTCCATGCGAACGCATTCTACTCCGGTCATCTTGCCATCCTGTTGGTGGATCTTCACTGGAGCTGCAAGCATCTCTATACGAACGCCCTCTTCTTCAAGATGATGAATTTCCACGCTTGAAGCGGGCATTTCTTCTTTGGTGCGGCGATAAAGAATAAAAACATCTTTGGAACCTCGGCGGAGTGCGACCCGTGCCACATCTATGGCAACATTGCCACCACCAACGACCACGACCCTGTTACCGATAGTTACGTCCTCGCCACTCAGGACCCGGCGAAGATAATCAACACCATGGAGAACCCCTTGAGTGTCCTCTTCTCCTTCAATGCCAAGCTTCCGGCTTTCATGAGCGCCAATACCAAGGAAAGCTGTTTCAAATCCTTCTTTCTTAAGCTCTGCGAGTATTTTATCACGTCCAATAGTCGTCCCATACACTATATCAACCCCACAGTGTTTAAGCGCGTAGAGCTCCGCGCCGATAATATCACGGGGAAGTCGATAATGGGGAATACCGACGGACAACATTCCTCCAAAAATTGGAAGAGCCTCAAAAATAGTGCAACTGTATCCCTGATGAGAAAGAAGGTGGGCAACCGTCATCCCTGCCGGTCCGGAGCCGATAATCGCCACTTTTTTACCATTGGCCCGGGCGCACTCTTTGTACATATTTTTGCCGTTGGCAACCATCCAATCAGTTAAATACCTTTCCAGCATGCCGATAGAAACGGGTTCACCCTTCTTGCCTCGTACACATGCACCTTCACACTGAAATTCATGGGGACAAACACGAGAGCATACTGAAGGCATGGTGCTGGTTTCCCTGACCTTCCAATAGGCTTCCTCAAATTTCTTCTCCCTGAGTAGTGCTATAAATCCCGGAATATCATTATGAATTGGACATCCTTGTATACAAAAAGGTTTTTTACATTGAAGGCAGCGATTTGCTTCAAGGATTGCCGTTTCCTCATCAAAGCCGAACGTAACTTCCTTGAAATTTGTAATGCGTTCTTCAGGGGGGAGTTCCTTGGGATAGTGACGGGGTATTGCCATACGTTCTTTGGGCTTCATAATTCCTCCAAATTGAAAGGCTGGAAATGCGGCAGGAGAAGGAACTGAAAAAAATTCCAGCTTCCGGGACAAGGGTAATGCAGATATGAAAAAAAAGGCCGTCCCTGTCGGGACGGCCTGAAAAAATGTAAAGAATTATGTCTATTGCTTGGCAAGTTCCGCCGTCCGTATTCTGGCAAGTGAGCGTTGTAACGCAGCCTCAGCCCGAACACGATTTATTTTCTCCGTCTGTGACTCAGCCTGGGAAATACGCCTTTCAGCCCGTTCCCTGGCCCGCATGGCGCGATCGACATCAATATCATGCCCGAACTCCGCACTTTCCACAAGAAAGGTAATTTTATTGTTTGATACCTCTGAAAAACCACCACTGACCATAAGATACTTGGTCTGATTGTCTTTCTTGAAATTCAAGGTACCTGTTTTTATCGTGCTCAAAAAAGGAGCATGATTTGCCAGGACGCCAAACTCACCACCGACACCGGGAGCAGTGACAATGTCTACATCATCACTGATTACAGGTCCGCTGGGAGTGACGACTTCAAGATGAATCTGTGCCATCGTTTACACCTCGGTTCAGCTTACGCTCTCTACGTTAAGCCTTAGCTTTCTCGGCTGCATCTTTTTCTATAGCCTCTTCAATGGTACCGACCATATAAAAAGCGTTCTCAGAGAGCTCGTCATGTTTGCCGTCAAGGATTTCCTTAAATCCCCGGACAGTGTCTTCAACCTTACAATATTTCCCGTCCATACCGGTAAAAACTTCGGCAACGAAAAATGGTTGCGACAGAAATCTCTGTACTTTTCGAGCACGCTGTACCGTAAGCTGATCTTCCTCAGCAAGCTCATCCATACCCAGGATGGCGATAATATCCTGCAGCTCTTTATATTTCTGCAAGGCGACCTGTACACCACGGGCTGTTTTATAATGTTCCTCACCAACAACATTCGGATCGAGAATACGGGATGTTGAGTCAAGCGGGTCAACAGCGGGATAGATACCAAGCTCTGCAATCTGACGGGAAAGAACAACAGTACCGTCAAGATGAGCAAAGGTGGTGGCTGGAGCAGGGTCAGTCAAGTCATCAGCAGGTACATATACACATTGGACTGCGGTAATGGAACCCTTTGTAGTTGAGGTAATACGTTCCTGCAGCGCACCAAGGTCAGTTGCAAGAGTAGGCTGATAACCAACTGCGGAAGGAATACGACCAAGAAGAGCGGATACCTCGGCACCTGCCTGTGTAAAACGGAAGATGTTATCTACAAAGAAGAGCACATCCTGTCCTTCTTCATCACGAAAATACTCAGCAGCAGTAAGACCGGTAAGAGCAACACGAGCACGCGCTCCGGGAGGTTCCGTCATCTGACCGTAAACCAAGGCGGCCTTGGGAAGTACGCCTGATTCCTTCATTTCCATGTACAGGTCGTTTCCTTCACGGGTCCGTTCACCAACGCCGCAGAATACAGAAATACCACCATGCTGCATGGCGATATTATTAACCATCTCCATCATGATAACAGTCTTTCCGCAACCAGCACCGCCGAACAGCCCCATTTTACCGCCACGTGGGAAGGGAACCAGCAAGTCAATAACCTTAATACCGGTTTCAAGAACATTAACCTCGGTATCCTGCTCAGTAAACGCAGGAGCAGGGCGATGAATCGGCATCTTTTTAGAATCATCAATCGGTCCGAGCCCATCAACCGGTCGACCGACAACGTTCATAATTCGACCAAGGGCCGGCTCACCAACAGGAATAGATATAGGTTCTCCAGAATCCCGACACTCCATTCCACGAACAAGACCATCAGTCTGGTCCATGGCGATTGTCCGTACAACATTATCACCAAGATGCTGGGCAACCTCGATAACAAGATTATCGACTTCATCGCTGATTGCAGGGTTACTGACAAAAAGCGCATTCATAATATCGGGAAGATCTCCCGGTTCAAACTCAACATCAACAACAGGACCAATGACCTGTATAATTTTACCAACTCTCGAATCACCCATTTGAAATGGCCTCCTCTATCAGATTAAATACGCAAGGTAGTTTCGTTAGCCTTTCAGCGCCTCAGCACCACCGACAATATCCATCAACTCGCCGGTAATGGCTGCCTGACGAGCTTTATTATAAAGCTGAGTAAGTTCAGCTATCATATCTTTACAGGCATTGGTTGCATTGTCCATCGCCGTCATACGGGCGGCATGCTCACTGGCTCCAACCTCAATCATGGCATGATATACCTGAACATTGAGATACAACGGCAGTAATACCTCCATGATCTCTTCCGGATCTGGCTCGTATATATAGGCGCCGCTCACCTCGCTTTTCTTTTCTTCAACTTCCTCTTCGCTTTCAACAGGCTTAATGGGCAATAACTCTTCAACTTCAGGTTTCTGAACGGCTACCGAATGGAATTTACCGTAAATAAGATCAACCTGATCACTTTCACCGTTGATGAAATTCTCACTGATCCCCATGGAGATCTCACGGGCGTTATACATCTGAAAAGTACCCATGATATCCTTAAACGAAGCTCGAATCTTCCCTGTTCGCTTCAGACCCTGCTGCGCTTTATTGCCGACCGTTACAAAGGAAACCTTTTTCCCTTCACTCTCATATTGTTGCATGAGATTAAGCGCAGTGGAAAGGATGTGAGCATTAAAACTGCCACACAGCCCACGATCTGAAGTTACGACGACAATCTCTACCGACTTGACTTCACGCACTTCCATCAGGGGAAGGTTACTTCCATCCATTCCTCCGGAAAGGTCACCCATGGTCTCGGAAAATTTTTCCGAATAGGGTCGGAAGGCTTCCATCTTCTCCTGCGCACCCCGCAACTTGGCCGAGGCAACCATATTCATTGCCTGGGTGATCTGCGAGGTCTTGGTGACACCCTCTATTTTATCTTTGACATCCTTTAATCCTGGCATGGATTGCTTCCTCTATGCTTAATTCAGCCCTTTTGTGGCCTTAAACGTCTCACCAAATGCGGTAATTGCTTTACGCATTTTTTCTTCAAGACCAGAGTCGATTTCCTGTTTATTTTTTAAATCGGAAAAAATAGACGGTTCATTGCTTTCAATGTAGGTATACAGCTCCTGCTCATATTCTCCAATAACATTCACCGGAAATTCATCAAGAAAACCCTTTGTGCCGGCAAACAGGATGGTAACCTGTTTTTCCATGCTCAAGGGTTGATACTGCGGCTGCTTGAGAGCTTCTACAAGACGCTCACCACGGGTTAACTGGGCCTGGGTAGCGGCATCAAGATCAGAGCCGAAACCAGCAAAAGCAGCGAGCTCTCGATACTGAGCCAGATCAAGTCGAAGGGTACCGGCAACCTGTTTCATCGCCTTAACCTGGGCGGCGCCACCAACACGAGATACGGAAATACCAACGTTGATGGCGGGTCGAACACCGGCAAAAAACAGGCTTGGCTCAAGAAAAACCTGGCCATCGGTGATTGAAATAACGTTTGTAGGAATAAAGGCGGATACATCACCGGCCTGAGTTTCAATAATCGGTAATGCGGTTAGAGATCCAGCGCCGAGATCGTCACTTACCTTGGCCGCCCGCTCAAGAAGACGGGAATGGTTAAAGAAAATATCACCGGGATAGGCCTCACGTCCCGGAGGACGCCTGAGCAGCAGGGAAAGCTCACGATAAGACACGGCCTGTTTGGAAAGATCATCATAGATGATCAGTGCGTGCTGACCATTATCACGAAAATACTCACCCATTGCGCAACCAACCATGGCTGATACATACTGCATTGGAGCAGGATCGGATGCACAGGCCGCGACAACAGTGGTATATTCCATTGCGCCATGCTTACGCAGGGCCTCAACAACCAGAGCTACTGTGGATTTTTTCTGACCGGTAGCCACATAGATACAATGGACATCGGTTTCTTTCTGGGCAATGATGGCGTCAACGCAGAGTGCAGTCTTACCGATCTGGCGGTCACCAATAATCAATTCGCGCTGACCACGACCAACCGGAGTCATGCCGTCAACGGCCTTATAACCGGTATAGCAGGGCTCATGAACACCTTTACGGGCAATAACACCGGGAGCCAAAACTTCCATCTTCCTGCTCTCAGCACCTTCGATCGGCCCCTTGCCGTCAATAGGCTGGCCGATACCGTCAACGACTCGTCCTTCCAGAGGAGGACCAACCGGAACCTCAGCGATACGACCAGTTCGTTTCACCGTATCACCCTCTTTAATATAACGCACATCACCCATAACGGCGACACCGACGTTATCTTCCTCAAGGTTGAGGGCAAGGCCCATAATACCGCCTGGAAACTCAAGCAGCTCCATGGCCTGACAATTCTCTACGCCATAAACACGGGCAATACCGTCACCAACGGAGAGAACTGTTCCTGTTTCCTTCAGGTCTACATCACTTTCGTAGCCAGCTATTTGATCCTTAATGATCTGACTGATTTCTTCGGCTTTGATCTGCATTTGACTATTCTCTCCCCTTGATAGACTCTTTTAATCCATTAAGTTGTGTTTTTATACTCCCATCAAGTACCAGGTCGCCCACCTTGGCGATGACACCGCCAATGATGGATGGATCGACACTGGCCTCAAGCATGACCTTGTTTCCTGTAATTTTTTCCAGAGCCTGCTGGATTTTTTCCTTCAGGGCTTTATCAAGCTTGATGGCCGATACCACTGAACCATGGCTGATGTTCTGCTCCTGATCAACCATGACCTGCATCTCATGAGCAATATCCGGCAGGATATCCGCTCTCTTCTTCTCAACGAGAAGATTCAAGAAACTGGTCAAGATTGTATCCGCTTTGGCTGATTTGGCAATTTTTGCCATAACCTTTTGCCTGACATCAAGCGGATATAACGGATTGATCAAAGCATTCTCTATAGATTCCTCTTTATAGAGCTCAGCAATTGCGCCGAGCGCCTTGCTGTAACTTTCATTTTTCCCTTTCTCTTTGCCAAGGGAAAAAAGCGCCCTGGCATACCGTTGTGCTAAGATAGTCTGTCTCACTGTACCGCACCCACTCTGTCAAGATACTGTTCAGTAATCGCGACCTGATCCTTAGGGGTCAGATTTTTCACGATCAACTCTTCAGCCATAGCGGCCGCCTGATCGGCAACCTCATCGCGCAATGAACGCTTCGCATCAACCAGCTCAGCCATTACTGCTGCTTCCGCTTGACGCTTAATATCTTCAGCTGCCCGCTCAGCCTCTTCAAGAATTCTCTTTTTCTCAGTTTCAGCAAGAGCAACAGCTTTTTCTACAACGCCTTCCATCTCTTTTTCCATGCCGGCCAATCGAGACTCGAACTCTTTATAAGAACGCTCGGCTTCATCTCTTTTCAGCTGCAGATTTTCCAGCTCCTCTTTGATCTGTACCTGACGACCGATTAACGCGGAGCTGATGGGCTTGGCGAGAAACTTTACCAGGATAATTACAAGACCCAGAAAGTTTAATGTCAACCAAAACAAGTCTTTCAGTTTGGCTGGTGTAATCATTGGCGCATGATGCTCTCCAGCCGCGTGCTCAACAGCACCACCTGCACCCTCGTGAACCGCAACCGCCATTTCTGCAGCCTGCTCACCGTGCCCTGCTTCAACACCATGCAACGCCTGACCATCTGCAGCAATTGCCTCTGCAGCTCCATGTTCCGCAGCAAAAACTGCTGGCGCCGCACAAAGGGCAACTGCCAACAGTACAGGCAGAACAATCTTAATTATTTTCACCTTCATGCCTCCAGACTCCTTCCAAGTATCTTTGCAGCCATTTCCTGGGCAAACCCAGCCGTATTATCCTGAAGCTCTTTTCTGGCGGTCTGTATTTCGGTGCGAAGCGCGCTTAACTGTTTTTCTTTTTCCCCATCCGCTTCCTGCCTGATTGCCGCAAGCTTTTCAGCACCGACAACCTGCGCTTCACTCCGGGCGCCATCAAGAGCCTTTTTTGCTTTCATACTTGCCTCATGCATCTTCTTATCTACTTCGGCCTGACGATGACGGGCATTTTCTTCAAACTGGTCAGCATCATTATTAAGCCCATCGATTTTTTCCTGCCGCTTTTTCAAAATAGCAAGAATGGGCTTATAGAGTATTGCATTGAGAACAAACATCATAGTAAGCATAATAACAAGATGTACTATCAAGGTAACGTCTAACGTAATCATAACAACTACTCCTGATGACTTTATAAAATCTCTTCCCTAACGAAAGAAAGTGAATGGTGGTTCAGGTCACGAGGGGATACCTAATTAAAAAAGGGCATATTGTCAAATCTTTTTTCTGGGTAACGGGGAACATTTTTTTCCCAGCTTGCCTGATACTTCCCGCCAGTACGGGCGGGATTACGCATTCCGGCCGTCATTCAAAAAAATTGATGCGAAAGCCAAAAAAATTAAAACCAATAATTACCGCTCAACTCCATTCCTGCAATACCGAAGAAGCCGTTTCATACCCTCCCGGGTTGAAATCTCAGGTTGATAGCCAAGGACTTCTTCAGCCGCACCATGATTAAACCAATGCGACCTGGCCAGCTGCAGGGCGACAAACCTGGTCATCGGCGGTTCCACGGTGCGTTGCAATCCACTATACATTAATTCGAGCAGGCCGCCGGCAAGATAGGCAAACATAAACGGAACCCTTTTCCGTACCCGCTCAATGCCCATTTCCGCAAATAAACCGTTTATCCACTCCCACAGAACAACGGGCTTTTCCTGACCGATAAAAAAAGCGCGTCCGGCAGCACTTCCTGTTCCAAGAAGATTATCCGCGGCCAGCAGGTGCGCCTGGACGACATTGTCGATATAGGTAATATCCACCTGATTAGCGCCGTTTCCTACGATCTTAAGCTTTTTTCTTTGCCCTCGATCCAGCAGTCGGGGAACCAGATGAGGGTCTCCCGGTCCCCAGATCAGGTGCGGCCTGATTGCCGTGGTTGACAGCGTTGCGCTGTTCGCCTGCAAAACAAGCTTTTCGGCAATAATTTTACTCATCGCATAATGACAAAGGCTCTTTTTCGCATAAGGTGTTCGCTCGTCGGCCCCTTCAAGATCATGTCGATCAAAAACCACGGACGGGGTTGAGGTATACACCAACGCAGGAACATTATTCTTCCGGCAGCTTCTGATACAGGCGATGGTGCCGTGAACATTTGTCTGAACGTAATCCTGCCATCTGCCCCAGATACCGGCCTTGGCCGCCACATGAAACACCAGGTCGGTATTTTTACAGGCCTGATTCATAAGATTCTGGTCGGCAATATCACCCTGCAGGCAGGTGACACCCATCGCGATGAGTTCAGGATACCTGGAACGACCAACCACAGTTACCCGGTCACCCCTCGCCAGCAGTCTGCGGACAATGGCTGAACCGACAAATCCGCCACCGCCGGTCACAACAACCCTGTTCATGACACCTCCACGAAAGTACTCATCATCAGAGCCCGTCCCGGCAGGAGTGCCCCTGCAATTTTTTCTCGGCCCAAAGCGCAAGTTTTTCTCGAAAAATCTTGGCATTATGTCGAATATCCACCGGAAACCCAGGATGCACGAAAAAGGTTGCAATACTCCGCGTTAATTCATGCTGTCCCGCCAGGTCCCTTAGCTGGGAAATCAGGGTGGATTCATCCATTCCAGCCACTTTTTCTACCAGCAGGACCGGTTTCTGCGCTCCCGCTTCTCCCACTCCAACCAGGGCGGAGCGTACCACCTGCGGATGGGTATTAAAGATACCCTCACAACAGATGGAATACATCGGTCCGTCCGCAGTGTGGACGACATGCGCCTTACGACCGCAGAACCAGAGGCGACCCGAGGTATCAAAGTAACCCATATCCCCCATTCGGTGCCGGAAAGAATCGCCGTCAGTTATCTTGGCCATTTGCGTTTCAGCCGGATTATGATCGTAAGCCCGTGTGACCACCGGTCCCTTAACCACTATCTCGCCGATCTCCCCGGAATCGAGTTCTCTCGCCTGTTGCCAGTCACCAATCGGTCCCTCAACCGGACGAATAATTGTTATTGTTATATCCGGCAACGGCCTGCCCACGCATACCCCTCTCCCCCTGCCGGTCAACGGCCAGCAATCTCTCACTATCTCACGGCCGTTTATGGAGGCAATGGGCAGGCTTTCCGTTGCCCCATAGGGAGTATGAATCTCACCATCCGTCGGAATGATTTTCGCAAGCCGCTCCACCAGTTCCCCGGGAACCGGGGCGCCGGCCATCAGAATTTTTTTAACGGGCAGGGTGATACGCTTATCCAGGCAATACCGGCTGACCACATTCCAGATCGCCGGACTGCCGAACGAATAGGTCACCTTTTCATCCATGAGACTGCGAATAAACCTTTGCGGATTGACCTTCGCCGGCCTGCTTGGATCCATGTCCGGTATAACTGCACATGCGCCGAGCGCCGTGGAAAAAAGGGCAAACAACGGAAAGGCCGGTTGATCAACTTCTCCGGGCCCAATCCCGTAGTACTCCTTAATGAGATGCAGCTGAGCGTGAAAGATACCATGCGTATACTGCACTCCTTTGGGCGGCCCGGTGGAACCGGTAGTAAAAATAATAGCCGCCAGGTCATCAGTTGCCGCTGCGAAATCCTGCCCCTTCATCGCAGGTTTCAGAACTGCCAGAGATTCTCCCAGGACGCCGAAACCTCGACCGACACAAATCCGCTTGCGCACGGTGGCAAAGGGCCTGGGAAACAACCGACTGAACAGCACAGCCTTGGGAATACCAATGAGAATGTCGGGTTTGACCGATTGGATACAGCGCAGGAGATTACGGTACCCCATGCCGGGATCAATAAGGATGACCACGGCCCCGATGGAAAACAAGGCAAAGGTAAGACAGATAAACTCCATGGAGGGACGGACCATGAGCATTACCCGGTCTCCGGAACCAATACCGGCACAAATCAGGCGGGCGGCAAAATCCTGTCGATTGAAATTCAATTCGCGAAAACTGTATCTCCGGTATCCGCGCCTTTTCTTGACGACCAGAGCGGCTTCATCTCCCCGTTCCGCTGCAACGCGGCCCAAGACTGCGGCTATATTACAATCATCCATAACAACTTTTCAAAAAGGGAGCTATCCGTTCCATTGCTCTGGGGAAAATATCTTCCAGTACATAATGGCCACCGTCTTCAAAATAATGGGTCCTGGCCCTGGGAAACCGCTGACACCACTCATCATAAAACAAGCGGTTAAAACAAAAATCCCGACCACCCCAGAGAACCAGCATCGGCTTGTCACGCAACCGACCGAGAGATGACGTAACTGATTTCAGGGCCTGCCGGGATGGATGATCTTCCCGCATGGGAATGTCCTGAACAAAACGATGAATGGCCACCCGATTTTTCCAGCTGTCATAAGGGGCAAGGAATCCCGCCTTTATCCTCTCATCCATCCTGTAATGAACAGCCATGGAGGTGGCCGCACCGGCAAATCCGTTCAATCCACGCACCAAGAACGCGCCAAGCAGCGGCCAGCGGCAGACCGCTATCCTAAACGGAAGGCGGCGGGACAAAAAGGCAGCGGTATTAAGCGCCACGATGCCTTTAATCCGCTCGGAATGCGCGCCTGCCCAACCCATGCCAATGGCCCCACCCCAATCATGGACCACAAGTACGCAGCGCTCAACCCGCAGATGATCAAGCAGTTGCTCCAGGTTCTTAATATGATTGCGTAGACGGTAAGGGTAATTCTGCGGTTTATCGGACAAGCCGCAGCCAAGATGGTCCGGTGCCAGACATCGGTATTCGCCTTTAAGCGCGGTAATCAGGTTTCTATACAGATACGACCAGGAGGGATTCCCATGCACCATGACCACGGCTGGGCCCTCTCCTTCATCAACATAAGAAAGGTGGTGCGGACCAACGGAAAAACTTTTCGGAACAAACGGATACTGATAGAGGGAACCCGTCACCAGTCAACCCCTAACATCAGTGAGTTAATGCCGGAACCGATTCCCAGAATCGCTCCCCGTTGGCCCGGCTTAAGGGCCCCCTGCTCGATCCCTATGGCCATGGTTATGGGGGCGGAAACCGAGCCGACGTTGCCGAGGACGGGCAAGGTCTCAAAATTCTTTTGTTCATCAAGCCGCAATCGTTCAAACAAAAGCTGGGCATGGGCCCGCCCCACCTGGTGACAAAAAAAACGGTCAATGCACTCTGCAGTCCATCCGAGTGACTGCTGAAAATTATGCCAACACCGGGCCGCGACCTGCACACCCTTTTCCAGCAGTAATTCGGAATCCGTGGACATCAGGGTGCCCTGCTCCGCGTTCCGTCCGCCCTGACAGAGGTCCGTATAATTAGTATGAGCCCGGCAGCTGCCGCCGACCAGTATATGGTCCGACGCATAAAACGCTCTGTCTGTCATCACCAATGCCACAGCTCCTGATCCTATGGTCAGGGAGGCGAAAAGCGGTTTGATGCTCTTCCGGGTTAAACGCAGGTCGGAAAGCATATGGGCAAGGGTTGATTCCAGCAAATTCTCAGCTGTTTCTCCGGCCACAATCAAGCCACTTTTAACCTGACCGAGTTCGATCATATTGGCCAGTGTTATCATCCCGTTGAGAAAACCAAGGCAGGCGTTGGAGATATCAAAAATATGACATTTTGCGGGCAGATCCAGACCGCGATGAACAAAGGCCGCCGTGGCAGGCTCCATCATATCACGGCTGACCGAGGTAAAGAGCAGACAGCCAATATCTTTTCGCGAAATTTTAGAGCGTTCCAGTGCCTTTTTCCCTGCCTGCACAGCACCCTGACTTGGCCTTGTCCCGGGTTCCCAGAACCTGCGGCTCTTGATGCCGGTCATCAGCTCCAGGCGGCCTGCGGGAAGCTTCAACCGCTCATAGACAGGGGCAAGCCGCTTTTCCAGCTCGTCTGAGCTCAACACGACCGGCGGCAGTTCATAACCGAAGCTCTGCAGGCAAACTCGGGAATATTGCATAAAATCCAGGGGTCAGGGTTACAATCCAACAAAAAATTCCATAATCATTATTACCTGTTCGGTAATCAATGCCTGTCCGGCAGGCGAAATCCGGCCGCCCAGCTAATCAGCAGGGCGGCCAGGGCGAAATCATCAAGCACGCCGACTACAGGAACCCATTCAGGAATCAAATCATAAGGAGAAAGGATGTACAGCAGGCCGGTACCAAGAAGCAGCTTGACATAGAGTGGAGTCTCACGGGCAAAAAAAACCGCTACAGCATGACGGACCATGCCCACAATCCGGGGAAAAAACGTTTCCATCATTCTATCCCACAACCCCGGCAACAATGTCCCGATCAAAATAATTAAACCCCATACCCGCATCCACCACCAGACATTGGCCGGTAATACCGGAGGATCGGGAAGAAAGAAGAAAAGCAGCCACGTTGGCCGCTTCAATTGTTTTCAAGGCTTTTTTACGCAAAATGGCCTGTTCCGCGTAGAGATACGAATCGACATACCCCGGGATTCCGGCGGAAGCCGAGGTCTTGAGCAAACTGGGGCAGACCGCGTTGAAACGAACCTGCGAAAAAGCGGAAAAGCCCTTGGCTAAAAAGCAGAGCGAAGACTCCAGGGCCGCCTTGATCGGAGCCATGTACCCATAATTTTCCGCCGCCATCTTCGTGGTGGATATGGAAATAGTAACCACGGAAGCGTCTTTTGCCAACAATCCTTTAAAATGATTACAGATCGATATCAGAGAAAAGCAGGAAATATCCAGGGCCTGCAGAAAATCTCCTTTCAAGGTCTCATGAAACGGCCTTATGCCTTCTGAATAATTGGCAAAGGCTATGGAATGTACTAATCCGGCAATAGGGCCGCCGACATTGGCCGCAATCTCGTCCCTGACCCGGATAATATTGCCCTCTTCCTCCACATCACAGGTAAAGACCGGATGGTCAGGAAAGAGTTTACGAGCGGTATGCGCCCTCTTCTCCGAGCGCACCACATGGACAACCTCGGCACCGGCATCAATCAGGACTCTGCCAATGGCGCAGGCCACGGACTTTTTATTGGCAAGTCCGAAAACAATAATTTTTTTGCCGTCAAGTGCTAAAAAATCCATTGTCCCACCAGACGCTATCCATAATTTGCTTCTTTCACAGCACAGGAAAACTCGACCTGCACGGCAACCTTTTCCCGTACTCGCACCGTCCCCTTAAGAAACCAGGCCGGCCCGATTTTTTCCTTGATCCTCGCCTCAATGGCAATAGTTTCTCCAGGCCGGACCTCTCGCTTGAACTTTGCCCCTTGTATCCTGGCCAGAACCGGTACTCCGGCAATCAGACCCGCCCGGGTCGACTGTTCGGCAATCAACAGGGCGCCTGCCTGAAACACCGCCTCACAGAGCAGGACACCGGGCATCAATGGATAATCCGGGTAATGGCCACTAAATAGCTCCAGCTCCGGGTCAAGGAATTTTTCCGCCCGGACCCGCTGATCAGTGAGTTCCACAACCCTGTCCAACCAGAGAAACGGTGGCCGGTGCGGAATTTTTCTTGTTATAAATTCATGCTCCGGAGAAGCCGTCATAAACCACCGGTGATCTCAAGGACACTGCCGTTAATATAACCGGCCCTTTTTCCCGCCAAAAAAAGAACCGCCTCGGCAACTTCGTCCGGGGTGCCGAATCGTCTAACCGGAACCATTTTCTTATACTCTTTCATCTGAGCCTCGGTCAACCCGTGGAGAAAATCCGTGTCAATAAAACCGGGCGAAACACAATTGACCGTGATTTTTCGTTTCGCCACCTCCTTGGACAGGGATTTCATCATTCCCACCTGACCGGCTTTGGAAGCGGCATAATTGGTTTGACCGGCAAAGCCGAGATGCCCCATGGGCGAGGTTATGAAAACAATCCGGCCGTATTTTTGTTTCATCATAAGCTGGACGGCAAACTTGGCCAAGGTATAGCCGCCGGTAAGATTAACATCAATCACCCGTCGCCAGTCCTCTTCCTTCATCATGGCCAGAGCCCCGTCCCGACGGATGCCTGCGCAGTTAATAAGAATATCAAGGGAGTCAAATTGCTCTTCCACACGGCCGTACAGGGCCTCCACCGCCGAATAATCACTGACATCCACCTTATGCATCTGCAATTGATCATCAGTGAAAACAGACTGAAACTCCGCGGCCGCTTTTTCATTGCCTCCATAGACGCCGATCACCGTAGCCCCATGCTCAAGCAGGGCCTCGGCAACCGCCCGACCAATACCACGGGTCGCTCCGGTAACAATCGCCTTCTGTCCAGAAAAATCAGTCATGATCAGCTTCTCACATAGGCGTCCACATCATTGGCAACAATAACGCCGTAATTAATCGCTCCAAGCCAGCCGCTCATTATTATACCCACCGAACCAACATGAAAAAGGCCGGGAATCTCCTTGAAAATACTGCGTGATATATCAAGGCCTTCGAACTTGGTGCCGAAAGATGTTCCCCGGGTGTGCAGGGTATAGCGGTTAAAGGTTTTCGGCGTGGCGGACTCGATGGTATCCACCTTATCACGAATGCCTGGAATATACCGCTCGAGATCGACAAAACAACGCTCCACCATGGCCTCTTTCTCTCGTGCGTATAGCTCGTCATCCAGTTCCGCCCAATCCTCGTAATTGGCATTCATGGAAGCCACCACCGTATAATCGGGGTGCTCGGGCCGGGTTTTCGGGTAGTAAACGGAAAAGGTCCGGCTTTTGGTGTCCATCTTACGCATTTCTTCCGAAGAAAACTGCCCGGCGGTCGAGGTAAAGAGCAAGTCGCCGACATCGACAAAAGAATCCCCTTTGCGAATACCGAAATAGACCTGACAGCTGGAATTATTCACCTGTACCTTATCAAAACGGGAAAGAAAATCGTCGGAAAATATGTCCCGACCGACCAGGTTGTCAATGGTGTTGGTGATGCCGGAATTAGAGACCACGGAGCAGGCCTCAATCATACGACCGCAGGCCTCTACCCCGCGCACTCTGCCCTGATCGACCACAATTCGATCGACCTTTGCCCCGGTGCAGATGGTGGCCCCGTTCTTCCGCAATTCTTCAGCCATCATTCCGATCAGCTTATCCGTGCCCCCCTCAAAGGTATAGACCCCCTTGTTCATAAAGTTGGAAAAAACAATGCCGTAAGTAATTGCCGGTTCATCAAGGGTTGAACCGTTGGCATAGGTAATCGGCTCCATGAGCAGCCTGTGCACATCCGTGCGGCCGGGGAAAAAACGATCAAACAGCTCACGGGTGGTCATGGAACGGTCGTCATAAAAATTCATCCCATCAACGGTGCGAAAAAATTCGGTAACCACGGATGGAGCTATGCCAAATTTATTCTCAAGCAACCGGACAAAATCATCCTTGGAAAAGGTGGTGGTCAGCGAAAACTGGGGATTGTCAAAAACGATATTTTTAAGCTGAACAATGGAGTTACGAATCGCCTTTGACCAGTATTTCCTGCAGGTCTTGACCATACCGTAGGGAAAACCATGCAGGGAGACATCAAAGATGTGCCCGCCCCGTTTAAACCAGGTGGCCAGACCACCGAGTTGAATATGGTGCTCCAGCAGCAAAACCGAGTGTCCGGCCCGGGCCAGCCGGTTGGCACAGGTCAGGCCACCAAGCCCGGAGCCTATAACAACAACATCATATTTATCTTGAACTTCCTTCAAGGGAGTAAAGGCCATGCTATTCAAATACCATGTAGAGATAACTTACCTGAATCACGAATAAACCCTGTTTCGATGTCAGCAACAACGACAGGCTTCATCCTGTATTTAACGTAACAGATGCTGATTGATAATCGTCACCCCGCTGAGCATGGAACCGACTATACCGAGGTAGCCTTGATCAGTGCCGGCAATATAAAGGTTTTCCAAGGGGGTACATCCGTCCTTTATTTTCACCGGACTGCCGTAGACCGCGCCCGCACCCTTGCCGGTATATCGCTCAATGGTCAGCGGGGTAAAACTATCCTGATATACAATGTCCTGTTCATAATTCCCAACAATTTTCCCGACCATCTCCGCAGAGGCGTGACAACATCGCTCTTTTGCCGCCCCATAGTCCGCGGTATCAAGTTGCCGCCAGCGATCATAATCAGCCGCATTGGTAATCCTGAGTTGAAAGGTTTCCTTGGGGGCAATGCCGTGAAAATTTTCAGGAAAACAGATAACCCCCCAGGAGGGTTCAATCAAGGAAGAAGGACGTTTATACTGCCAGTCATCGTTCATGGAGTAAAAGAGAATGGTCCGGTTGCTCCTTATCCTTAAACGGCATGATTCAGGAAGCAGGGAAATGGTCTCCATGAAACTCATGCGGCCGGTATACTGCTCAGGATCAAGCGCCCAGCCGGAAAGTTTTGCCGTCCCCGGCAGGCCGACGGTGGAAAGTACTGCCTCGGCCCGCAGCAGTTCACCACCGGAGAGCCGAACGCCTGAGACCCTGTCCTTATCCCTGACTATCTCCTCTACTTCAACGTTGAAGCGCAATGCACCGCCAAAATTACGATATTGCCCGACAAGAAGATCAAGAAATTCACGAATAGTTTTCTCCGGCCGAAAAAATCCCTCAAGGAAAAGAGCCCGGAACATGATGGCAAACTGGGCCAGGTTCATATCGTACTCTTCACTGTTGCCATAGACCATAAGCGGCAACAGCAGCATATTCTCGAGCAGGGGATCGTCTAACTGTTCATGGAGAAAGGTTCGGGTGGACCGCCAGGGAGCTGGAGCAAAGGGATCAAAGGTTTTCATCCGGCGGACAAGACGGAGGAAGGCCTGACTGCTTGCCGGAAATTCCCGGGCGACCTCGGCCTCAAGCAGAGAAAGATCGTTTGCAAAACACAACCTGCTTTCAGGAAAGATAATTTCCGAACTGAATTGCTCCCGGGTGACAAATCGCTTGCGGGAAAGCTTGAGCTGCCGAAAGAGACGATTGAGCGGCGCCCTTTTGTCCGTAGCCTGAGCAAAATTGGTCATTGCGTGCAGACCGGTCTCTAACAGATGGCCGTGACGAAAATAATAGGAATTCAGACCACCGGGAAGGGAATGCTGTTCGAGAATGAGGGTTTGCAGTCCAAAACGGGCCGCACGAATACCGGCGGCCAACCCGGACAAACCGCCGCCAATGATTATAAGCTGATAATCAGCCAAATGAATCAAACGTCTTTCAGTTTCGGCTCAAGATAATTGACGCAGCTGTTTAAGGTGGCCAGTTCAGGATACTCCTCTTCAGGAATCTGCAGTTTATACCGTTTTCGCAACTCCATCACAATGTCAAGAAAATCCATGGAATCAAGATCCAGCTGGTCACGGAGCGGGGAATCGGCATTTAGACCGTCAAACTCCGCATCCTCGTCAATATCTTCTATGATCTCAAGGATAAGATCCTTGATTTCGTCCCGGGTCATACCTGTCCTCTATATGAAAAATACATAAATAGTCTTTATCAAACACACTGCATTTTTTTGACGAAATTATATAGATGTACCACAGAAAACTTCACTTCGCTACAAATCTCTTAACGATTACCACGGAATTTATCCCAACCATGCCAAACGAGTTATTGAGAAGCGTATCAACGCATTCCACTTGCCGGGCAGTCCCTGCCACCAGTCCGGGAAGCTCACAGTCCGGATCGAGATTATCAAGATTAATGGTCGGATGAATCATATTATCGGTAAAAGAAGGCAGGTTACCCGCAAGTTCAAGAACCCCGGCTGCCCCCATGGCATGGCCAATCTGGGACTTGGTATTGTTTGTATAGGTCTCAGGACAGTCGGCAAAAACCTCCCGAACAGCCCGGCATTCTTCCACATCTCCCTGCCGGGTCCCGGTGGCATGGGTATTGATAAGAGTAATGTCGGAAGGTTTCATTTTTGCCCGGTCAAGGGCCGCGTGCATACATTCACTCTGTCGGGGCCCATAGGGCAGGACAAAATCCCTGGCGTCGGAATTCATGGCATAACCGACAATCTCACCATATATTTTCGCGCCCCGTTTAAGAGCCCGGTCAAGGCGTTCAAGGGTAAAAACAGATCCACCCTCGGATATAACTATTCCATTACGATCTTTATCGAGCGGTCGACTGGCCTTGACTGGATCCTCATGTTCGGCTAAAGCCCCCTGGGCCCTGAAACTGGCAAAAATGCCAAACGAGCCGACACACTCCGAAATACCACCGCACAAGGCAAGATCAACCTCACCAAGCTGCAACATCTGCAACCCCTGAATAAGAGCGGCATTGCCGGCGGCGCAGGCAGCGCCGATTGAGTAATGGGGACCGGTGATCCCCTGGTTCATGGTGATTTCCCCGGCCGGGTTGTTCAAGACGGTGCGGGGGTTATGATGATGGGTCCAGTAGTCCACATTATAATCAAACCGACTGATATTATAGACCTCGTTTTCGGTTTCCACCGTACCGTGCTCGGTAAGACCTATATAGACGCCGGTTTTCGCCCTGTCATACTCGGAAAAATCGATTCCGGCATCGGCCAGAGCCTCTCCGGCGCAGTAAACTCCGATACAGCCGGCACGGGTGCCGCGCTTATTTTCCTTCTTCTTTCTATACTTCGTTTCAGGGAAACTGCATATCCCGGCCGGGACCTCACCCATATACCTGAGATCAATGGTTGAAATACCGCTGACACCTGCCAGCAGACGACGCCTGAACTCGGGCAAGTCATTGGCCCCGCCGGGTGCGGTCAGGCCTACGCCGGTAATCACAAAACGGGTCACCCCAGACTGATCACTCATGCGGCAACTCCCAGAAAATCAGCAACAATGATCGGCACAGCCTTTATTGCCTCGCCAAGTTTATCAGGCATATTCCCGCCGGCCTGGGCCATATCCGGCCTGCCACCACCCTTACCACCGACTATTGCCGCAACCCCGGCCACCAGTTGCCCGGCTTTAATTTTACCCGTCAGGTCTTTACTCACCAGGGCCAGCAGAGCCGCCTTGCCGTTAATCTCTCCACCAAGGACAGCAATACCGCTCCCCATGGCGTCTCGTACCTTGTCTCCTATCTCCCGCAGGGTCTTTGCCGAATCAAGCGGAATCTGTCCTGCGATAACCTTGACACCATGAATATCAACGGCGCCTGCAAAAAGTTGATCAAGATCAGACAAAGCCCGGGACGCTGCCAGTGAGGCAATCTCTTTTTCCAGTTCTTTCTGCTTTTTCAACAAAGCGATTATCCTGGCCGGGGCCTCCTTAAAAGGCCCGGACAGCAGACCGGCAACCGCCTCAGCCCCACCTGCAAGCCGCTGCACATAAGACACTGCAGTAGAGCCGGTGATGGCCTCTATCCGGCGCACGCCTGCAGCAATACCGGTTTCAGAAATAATTTTAAACAGCCCGATATCACCCGTTGCCATGGCATGGGTACCGCCGCAAAGTTCTTTGGAAAAGCCTTCAATGGAAACTACTCTTACTTCTGAACCGTACTTTTCACCAAAAAGCGCGGTGGCACCCTCGGCAATTGCCGCCTCTTTGGCAAGGACATCAGTCTGCACCGGGACATTCCTGCGAATTTCATCATTGACGAGCTGTTCAATGGCCAGAATTTCCTCAGCAGTTACCGGCGAAAAATGGGTGAAATCAAAACGAAGACGATCAGCGTTCACCAGGGAGCCGGCCTGCTTGATATGATCGCCCAGTACCTGCTTCATGGCTGCCTGTAAAAGATGTGTTGCGGTATGATTAAGGGCCGTTGCCGTCCGAAGGTTATCGGTTACGGCAAGCTGCACCTCCCGGCCGACCTGGAGAGTGCCTTCAAGCACCACTCCTTCATGCAGCACAAGACCATCAGCAACAGTATTGGTGTTTTTTACCTGAAAACGGCCGCCCTCCCAACTGATTGTTCCCCGGTCGCCGATCTGACCGCCGGACTCGGCATAAAACGGCGTAAGCGGACAGAACAGACGATATTGTTTACCGATTTCCGCCTCGTTAACAAGGGCACCATTCTCATCAATAATTCCCGCAACCGCTGACTGTCCTGTTGTGCCGGTATATCCGATAAACTCGGAGCGCTTTCCCTGTTCAAGGAGAGTGAGCACACCGGCATCGAGATGGTCCACATCCGTACCCTTCCAGGACTTACGGGATTGCTGCCGCTGCTGCTCCATTGCCTGGTTAAAACCGGCCTCGTCAAAGGCTATTTTTTGCTCCAGGGCCACATCCCGGACAATATCAACCGGAAACCCATAGGTATCGTAAAGCTTAAAAATAAAGTTACCATTAATACAGGCATCATCACCCTGCACCTGCCGCAAACGATTGATCTCCCTTGAAAGCATGGCCAATCCATTATCCAGGGTCTCTCCAAATCGGGACTCCTCGTTGGTCACCACCTTGTCCAACAGTTCGCGGGCATCACGAAGATGAGGATAGGCCTCCTCCATCATGTTGATAACCAGTGCGCAGACCCCTGGATAAAAAGATTCCAGGCCAAGGCTACGGCCAAAGCGAATCGCCCTGCGCATTATCCGGCGCAGGACATAGCCCCGGCCCTCATTGGAAGGAAGTACCCCGTCAGCAACGAGAAAGGTGGTTGCCCGGGCATGATCGGCAATGACCCGCATGGCTACATCATCCCGCGGATTTTCCTTATATTTTGTTCCGGACAATTCGACAATATAATCAATCAGGGGTGTAAAGAGATCGCAGTCAAAATTGTTGAATTTTCCCTGCAGTACCGCCGCCACCCGCTCAAGCCCCATGCCGGTATCAATGGAAGGCCGGGGCAACGGGGTTAGCTTGCCGGACTCATCCCGGTTAAACTGCATAAACACCAGGTTCCAAAGTTCCAAAAAACGATCACAGTCACAGCCGACCGCGCAATCCGGCCGATCGCAGCCGTGCTCAGGCCCCTGGTCGATATGAATCTCAGAACAGGGACCACAGGGGCCTGTATCACCCATTGCCCAGAAATTATCCGCCTCACCCAGCCTGACGATACGTCCCTTGGGCAGATTTTCTACCTGCTCCCATAAATCATAGGCCTCATCATCGTCTTTATAGACCGAAACCCAGAGCTGATCAGGATCCAGCCCCAGCTCTCTGGTAAGAAACTCCCAGGCATAAGCAATGGCATCTTTCTTGAAATAATCGCCAAAGGAAAAATTACCTAACATCTCAAAAAAGGTATGATGACGGGCGGTATGACCGACATTTTCCAGATCGTTATGCTTGCCGCCGGCACGCACGCAACGCTGTGAGGTGGTGGCGCGGACATAATCTCGCTTCTCCTCGCCGATAAACACCTTTTTAAACTGCACCATACCGGCATTAGTAAAAAGCAGGGTGGGGTCATCGTGGGGCACAAGAGAGGAAGATTCGACTATCTCATGTCCCTTGTCGGCAAAATATTGAAGAAAACGCGAGCGTATTTCGTTACCTTTCATTGAATTGGCGTTTTGAATTATGGATTAAAAGAGCAAAATTATAGCTATCTACCAAAAAAACCTGGGTATCTATTTCAAATAAGGCAGCATAGCCTTAAATTCAGAAGTACCGGCCTTTTGAAGAAATTCATAAATAATCATTTCCGCGGGCATAAGTACAGCACCGATTTCACGTAACCGCTGCCTGCCAAAGCGATTATTTTCAGAGGTTCTTGAGGAAACAGAGTCAACAATTACCCGCACCTTGTAACCAGCCTGCAAGGCTCCCATCGCTGTCTGATAAATACAGATATGGGTCTCGACGCCACAAAGCAACAGGGTATCAACTTCAGGAGACAGCCTGTCCAGATTCAACCCGACCTCACTGTCAGCCAGCGCATTAAATTCCAACTTGTCTGGACACTGCCCCCCTTTCAGGAGTTCGACAAGTTCAGGAACAATGGGACCAATTCCCTTTTTATACTGCGTGCAGCAGAGAACAGGAAGGGAAAACGTCTCAGCCAGATGAATCATCAGCCCAATATTTTTCACGACCCGATCAGCCTGATGGATATGGGCCATGAGCCGCTCCTGTGGATCAACTACACACAGACAACATTGTCGTGGACGTAAAAACAAGGGTTCTCTTTTCATACTTTACACTCCCCATACATGAACAGGATACCGGCTATTTAGTTGCCGGCACGGTTTTTTGCAACAGAAAAGCAACATGACGGCGGCGAGGAGTCGGGATATGAGAAGATAAAAGGGAGAGCTGCAACAGCTTGCTCCCCTAAAAAAAACGGCGCTTCCATCCAAGGACGGAAGCGCCGTTTTGACACATGTACTGTTCTACCGGCAGTTCCTTAACCGGAAGTTACATTAAATTACCTTCTTACTACCCCGGGAACCCGGATATCTTCAACAAGATGTTGAATATGCTCGGGAGGCGCCGGAGTAATGCCGGATACAACGTAGGCAACAGCAAAGTTCACCATCGCGCCGACTGCGCCAAAGGCCTCGGGCGCAATTCCTAAAAACCAGTGAGCGGCATTGTTGGGTGCCATAGCTGTGCCGGGCACAAAAAACCAACCTTTAAACCAGAAGATATAGACCAGCGTAATTCCCAGACCGGAAAGCATGCCGAGAACTGCGCCGATATTATTGATCCGTTTCACAAAGATACCCATCATCAAGGCCGGAAAGATCGAAGAAGCAGCCAGGCCGAAGGCCAGGGCAACAACCTGAGCGGCAAATCCCGGAGGATGGAGCCCGAAATAACCGGCAACACAGATCGAACCAGCCATGGCAATTCGGCTGGCAAGCAATTCCCCTTTGTCCGTCATATTCGGGGCGATAATACCTTTAAGCAGGTCATGGGAAATGGACGAGGAAATAGCAAGTAACAGGCCGGCAGCCGTGGACAGAGCCGCAGCGATACCACCGGCTGCAACCAGAGCAATAACCCAGTTGGGCAGCTTGGCGATTTCCGGATTGGCCAGAACCATGATATCCCGGTCTACCTTGACCATCTCATTCTTAAATTCCTTATTTCCCTTGCCCACATACTGAATCCGGCCGTCGCCGTTCTTGTCTTCAAACTTCAGCAGTCCGGTTTTCTCCCAGTTCTTGAACCAGGAAGGCCGCTCCTCATATTTAAGCCACTGACCAGCCTGGTCACCGCTGGTGGGATGAATGGTTTCCATCAAGTTCAACCGGGCCATGGCGCCGACCGCGGGAGCCGTGGTGTACAAAATCGCAATAAAAACCAACGACCAGCCAACGGAAGAACGGGCATCCTTTACCTTGGGCACGGTAAAAAACCGGGTGATTACATGGGGCAGACCGGCAGTACCGATCATCAGAGACAGGGTATACAAAAAGATATTCAAGGTATTACCCTTTTGCAGGGTATACTCGTGAAATCCGAGATCAACAAGCGTCTTGTCCAGCTTGTCTAACAGGAACATATTATTTGCATCACCTCCCATATGCGCCCCTAAACCAAGCTGTGGAATGGCGGTGCCGGTCAGGTGCAGAGAGATAAAGATAGCCGGGACGGTATAGGCGAAAATCAATACACAGTACTGGGCAATCTGGGTATAGGTAACGCCTTTCATCCCACCCATAACCGCGTAAATAAACACGATAATCATACCGACAAGCAGTCCCATTTCAAAGGGAAGCTCCAGAAAACGGGAAAAGGCAACACCGATACCCTTCATCTGGCCGATAACATAGGTTAATGATGCGGTAATCAGACAGATAACCGCCACCACCCGGGCAATATTGGAATAATACCGGTCACCGATAAACTCGGGCACAGTAAATTTGCCGTATTTACGTAAGTACGGCGCCAGCAGCATGGCCAGCAGACAGTAACCGCCCGTCCAGCCCATAAGAAAAACAGAGGCATCATAGCCCTTAAAGGCAATAAGACCGGCCATGGAAATAAACGATGCCGCGCTCATCCAGTCAGCACCGGTCGCCATACCATTGAGCACAGGGTGAACACCCTTGCCGGCCACATAAAACTCACCGGTTGTAGCGGCTTTGGCCTTGATCGCAATAAAAATATAGAGGGCAAAGGTTGCCCCGACAACAAGATATGTCATTAATTGAAGACTCATCAATTTCCCTCCTAATCTTCCTGGACGCCAAATTTTCGGTCAAGCTGATTCATACGCCAGGCGTAGAAAAAGATGAGCACGACAAAGGTATAAATAGATCCCTGCTGAGCAAACCAGAACCCGAGCGGATAACCGCCCAGAATGTGAATGCTGTTTAATGCCGGGGCCAATAAAATGCCACAGCCGTACGAAACAATAAACCAGACGATCAAACATCCGATAACCAGCCGGATATTCGCCCTCCAGTACTCCGATTTATCACTCATATACTCCTCCTCTTTCTTGATACTTGGTATATTGGAAAAACTAACCAGATGACGTTCCGTTCCATAACACCGGAATGCTCCGGAACCTTAATAACATACAGGGGCACTCAATCCACTGTTACCCCCCTGTAATGTACCCATACCCCATACACCTCAACCGAAGCCGTACTGTATGAAGGTTCATTCAGTTTGAATTGGGTTTATACCTGTTCGCATTATTTCTGTCAAGGATTTAACCCACCGGTAAATCGTCCATAACACCTGAAAACAAGGGCTTCTCCAAATATAACCTCCCTATAACTTCTCGGAATAACGAACATCCGACATCGCATCTGTCGCCTTTTTCATCCCCGCCCCATCAAGCCTAAAATACGTCCGGCAAGATAGAGTTCTTTCAGTGTCCTGATTCCGCCGTGTTTTAATTTTTTCGCCAAAAAAAGAAACAGGTAGGCTGTCTGCAATGCATCTTCCAAAGCATCATGGGGCTTGAATCGGGGCAGGTTGAACTCTTCGCTCAAATCATCGAGGTTGAAAGATTCCGATTGATCACAGCCACCAAAATGATCAATACATTGACCTTCTTTAAAGCCCCTGGCAAGACGCATGGTATCCACACTGGGATTAGAAACCATACCCCCAAGGGCCTTGCGAGAGGCCTTGTTGAGAAAATACATGTCAATGGAAACAAAATGTCCTACCAACAGAGCATCACCGCAAAAATCAAGAAATTCCGGCAACACCTCCTCAATAGAAGGAGCATGACGCAGCTGTTCAGGGGTTATACGATGGACAAGAGTGGCCTCATTGGGATCAATATTTTTCGGTCGCACATAGCAGTGAAAGGTTTGACTGAGCTCAATCTGTAAATTCACTATGCGGACAGCCCCAATGGAGATAATCTCATCTTTTCGTTTGTTCAGGCCGGTCAACTCCGTATCAAAAACCACAAAATGATAATCGGTAAGCAAGCCTCCCTGGCTGAAATCATTAAACAGTTCCCTATTTTTTTCCAGGGCTGGGTGCGGCTTGCGAAAGCTGAAAAAAATATCCCTCAACGACACAGTCTTATCCTGCCGCAAAAAGAGTTTTCAGAACACCGTGCAACCGCTCAACGACCTCAAAGGATTCTTTAAGCATTTTCTTTTCCAAATCAGAGAGTTGCGCGGGATCAATGTAGTTATCAGGCAGGGTTCCCTCTTCGATTTGTGCCAACTGATGCAACAGACGCAGCTGCATCTGCATTTCATAGGCCTCATGGGCACTGGCCCACAACTCCTCGGAGATGTGGCCCTCTTCAGACAAAACATGCAGCCGGGAAAGGGTGTTGGTCTCCCTTACCCCGTACTTTAAGGCCAGAACCCGGGCAAAATTAACAAATGGGGTCAACCCCTTAGTCTTGATATCGAGTTTATTTCTATGCTCACCGTCCTTATTCACTATAAAACTCTTAAAAAAGGAAAGCGGCGCCCTGACCCCCATACATTCACGGGCAAGATGCAACAGGTAAATTTCCTGACGGGAGGACAACTCGTTGAGATATTTGCGCAGATCATCAGCCAGCGCGCTCTTGCCGAATCCCGACCGAAAATCAAAGAAGATCGTCACATGCAGCAGCTCCTCAGGATCCGGCGTACCTATCCAGTTGGCGAAATAGTCCTTCCACACCGAGACAGGCTGACACCACTTCGGATTTCTCGCCATAATCTCACCCGGACAAAGCGGATAGCCACAGTTGACAAGATGATCGATGGCCTTGTCGGCAAAGGTGGAAAAATACTCGTGCGCCACCTTTGCCTCCGCATCATCCTTTGGATCAACATAGATAATCGCATTATCCTGATCGGTCTTGAATGTCTGCTCACGCCGTCCTTCACTGCCAAGCAGCAGCCAACAGTAATCCACCGGCGGCGGGCCGAGCTCTTCTTCGAGCAGGGTAAGCATCCGTTCAAGAATCTGATCATTCAACAGGGAGATCATCCGGGCGATATTACCGGCCTTGGCCCCCTCTTTAATGAGATTTCTGATAATATCGGGAATTTTCTGGGACAGGGGATACAACCCCTGGATCCGGCGCTGTTTGCCGATCTCTTTAAACAGGGAATAAGGAGAGGTGCCCTGTAAGAGCATGATGTCATGGGAAGTGACAATACCAATGATCCTTCCCTTTCGCTCAACCGCAAGATGATGGATTCCGGTACTCATCATTTTAAGCAAGGCATCAAAACAGGTGGATTTGGACAACACCGTAGCCACGTCTATGGTCATTATCCTGCTGACCGATTCTTTATAGTCGAGCCCGGCCGCAATGACCTTGTTGCGCAGATCCCGGTCCGTGATGATACCGACTATATTTTCATCATCTGCAGGATCGTAGATCAAGAGAGAACCAATCCGATAGTCGGCCATGGCCCTGGCAGATTCCTGAATACTGGCGTTTGAGGCAATTTTTCTCGGTGTGGCCTTGATGATGTCTCCAACCTGCATGGTGAAGAGATACATCTCCTCATCCCCGCGCCTTGTCATACGGTGGCGGCGCAACTCAGTGTACGCGGTATTAACGATCTTTTCGGAAAAACTTTTCAGATAGTACTGGGCAAAACCAGGCTGCCTGTTAATCAAATCCAGAAAAACCTCGCGCGGAAGAAGAAAACAGAAGGTATCCTCCACCATCTCTATATCAAGATTCGCCTTGGTTCCACGGATTATGGGTAGGGCACCGATATAGGAGCCCTCTCCCCGGTAGTCCTTCAGGGTCACCTCACCTTCATCGTCGGTAAGAAAGGATTTCACCCCGCCCCGCTGAATAAGATAAAGATGCGTGGGATCCGTTACCCCGGCGGTAAACAGCCGGGTGCCCTTGGGGAAAAAATCTACCCGTACGTGCCGGGCCACTTCATGCAAAACTTCATCATCAAGTTCATCAAAAGGCATTATCCCGGAAAGAAACTCAACCACCACTTCAGGCGCAACAGAATGTATATCAGCAGACATCGCCAGGGCTCCTTATCCTGAATTAAGCGATTTGCATGTATTCTTTTGTAATTGCGGCAGATAAGAATAATCCCGCCCCATAAAAAAAAGGCGGGGGCAAAAGAGTCCCCTGCCTTTTTCTGATGGTTATTCCTTTAAAAAACAGCTCTCTATTTTTTAATCCAACTGCTTTTTGCCGTCAACGAGGTGATCGACAACAGAAGGATCAGCAAGGGTTGAAGTATCACCGAAATTTTCAAAATCATTGGCGGCAATCTTACGCAGAATACGGCGCATAATCTTACCGGACCGAGTTTTGGGCAGGCCTGGTGCCCACATGATTACTTCCGGCGTCGCAATGGGACCGATCTCGGCCCGTACATGCTTACGCAGCTCGGCAATCAACTCATCACTGCCCTCAACATTAGCCATCAGGGTAACATAGGCAAAAATGGATTGTCCTTTAATCGGATGAGGCATGCCGACCACAGCAGCCTCGGCAACGGCTTCATGGGAGACCAGAGCGGATTCGATTTCAGCCGTCCCCAAACGGTGACCGGAAACGTTAATAACATCATCAAGACGGCCCATAATCCAAAAATAGCCGTCCTCATCTTTACGGGCGCCGTCTTCAGGATCATAAATATTATCGTAACGACTGAAATAAGTCTTTTTAAACCGCTCGGGATCACCGAATACGCCGCGCAGCATTCCCGGCCAGGGGCTGCGAATAACAAGATGCCCGCCTTCATTGGGACCTGCCTCGTTGCCTTCTTCATCATAAATGGCAGCATCCACGCCGGGCAACGGCAGAGTTGCCGAACCAGGCTTAAGCGGAGTGGCATAGGGCAGCGGAGAAATCAGAATACCGCCGGTCTCGGTCTGCCACCAGGTATCAACAATCGGCAGCTTCTCCTTACCTATATTGACATAATACCACATCCAGGCCTCAGGATTGATAGGCTCGCCCACTGTTCCCAGGATTCGCAGACTCGACATATCCCAACGTCTGGTTGGCTCTTCGCCCTCACGCATAAGCGCTCGAATAACCGTCGGCGCCGTGTAAAAGATGTTGACCTGAAATTTTTCCACAACTTTCCAGAACCGGTCCGGACCGGGATAGGAGGGCACGCCCTCAAACATCATCGAAGTCGCGCCAAGTCCCAGGGGTCCGTATAGAATATAGGTATGACCTGTAATCCAGCCAATGTCCGCGGTACACCAGTACACGTCATTATCTTTCAGGTCAAAGACATACTGGCAGGTATGCATGGCATACAACAGGTAGCCGCCTGTGGTATGAACGACACCCTTGGGTTTTCCTGTTGATCCAGAGGTATAGAGGATGAACAGAATATCCTCAGCATCCATGCTCTCCGGTTCGCAGACTGAAGAAATATCGTCGGCAGCCACCTCGTCATGCCACCAGGAATCACGGCCGTCCTGCATGGGAACCTCATTGCCGGCCCGCTGAACCACGATGCAAGACGTAACGGTATCACATTCTGCCAGGGCTGTGTCGGCATTGGGCTTTAGAGGGATGGTCTTACCGGCCCGAAGGACTGCATCAGAGGTAACGAGCACCTTGGCTTCGCAGTCTTGAATACGACTTTGTAGAGCAACGGCTGAAAAACCGGCAAAGACAACCGAATGGATAGCACCGATCCGGGAACAGGCCAGAAGCGCAATGGAGAGCTCAGGAATCATGGGCAGGTAAATGGAAACCCGATCACCTTTTTTCACGCCTTTTTTCTTAAGCACATTGGCAAAACGACACACCTCGGTGTGCAGCATCTGATAAGTATAGACCTTGACGTCATCTTCCGGCTCACCCTGCCAGATGAGGGCGGCTTTATTTCTGCGTCCATCGGTCAGGTGGCGATCAAGACAATTATAGGACATATTGAGCTTTCCACCGGCAAACCAATTAATCTCCGGCTTGGTGAAGTCCCACTCAAGCACCTTGTCCCATTTCTTTTCCCAGGTAACCAGCTCTTCCGCCCGCTCTCCCCAGTATCCTTCCGGATCGTCAATAGAACGCTGATATATGGCACGATATTCATCCATCGATTTGACCCAGGCCTGATCTCCGCCTTCGGTTGGCGGAGCAAAAGTTTTGCCTTCACTGAGCAAACTGGTAATCTTGTCTTCATTGCCACCCATGACATTACTCCTCATTGCTTACGTAAATGATTAATTTCACTGCTCCTCAAAACATACTCCCCCCTGTTCAACTAAAAAATTACCCAGGGGAACACGATAAATCCTCCTGCCCGGAAGGCCGAAAATTCACCTGCAGATATCGTCTATTCAGCACGATATTTTGATTTCCCGTCGTAATAATATATCGTGCAATTGTCAAGATATAACTCCCGGATCCCTTGAGGATCAATAAATATCCGCCGATGAATACATTCAATTGCGGTTCACTTTCGAATACGGTAAAGAGAAGCGACTGCGGTACTGAAACTCCTACTGCCTTTTCATCATTTTTCGTGGCCGGATCCCGAATTTGTTTCGTCCAAACCGGCCAATAACAAGCACATCAGCCATGAAAAAACAGAACAAAATTGAACAACAGGTCCGCCTTGAGCTTAGCCGCGGATACAGCAAACAGAAAATCTCAGCCAGACTGTCCCAGGAAAATAATAGAGATGACGTACTCTTTTTTTTAAATATCCTGCCGGAAGAACTCCTCCGCAAACAATACCTGTGGGTCAACCGATTGCTTTGTCTTCTTCTGTTGACCATTACTGTTAAAAAACTCTACGATATGGCCATGCTCCAACTTACTGCCATTTCCACAAATCAGTTTTCTCCGTTACTACTTCTTGACCTCATCGTCCCGGCGATCAATTTTTATGTCCTCAGCAAAATTTTTCGATTCCACCGTCAGGGTTACCAGTTTATGGCCGTTTTAGGCATGCTGGCATTACTGCGTCCGGAAAATCGCATACAACCCGACCTTTCACTGTACATAATCATTATCGGTCTTTCAGCACTTCTTTTCCTGCGCCTGTTTCCCAAAAATCGAAAAATAATTGAATGAGTTCTCACCCTTAAATGAAGAGAAAGATGTTGACAGCAGGAAAAACAGATATTAATTAAATTCTTTATTTCTAAAGTGCAGCATAACGCAGGAGAAGCTATGAGGTATCACAAGGTTGAAGATCTTGCCCGTTTGCTCAAGTCCATGTCGCATCCCATTCGCCTGAAAATCCTCTGTCTTCTGCAGGACAAAGAGTTGTCCGTCGGCGAAATCAGGGACTCGGTGGAGACAACCGGCGCCAACATAACCCAGCACCTGAATATTCTGCGTAACCAGGGGATCATTGAATTTCGCAGGGACGCAAACTTTATCTATAATCGGATCAGTGACGAGCGCATCATCACTCTGATGCAGACCATGGAACAGATCTTCTGCAAACTTGAACAAAAAACCACATAAACTTAACCGGCCTTCTCAGAGCGATCTAACGGAGTAAACGATGCAGCTTGACCGTACCATGATACAGTTTTCCATACGCAAACCGGGTCTGATGACCTCGCTGATGGTGACCATGACCCTTATCCTTGGTGTCCTTATTCTCCGGGTCCACGTGGACACCGACCCGGAAAACATGCTTTCGGAAAAAGAAATGGTCCGAATCTTTCATGACCGGACCAAAAAAGAGTTCAACCTGCATGATGTTGTGGTACTCGGGGTTGTCAACGAAAAGGACAAGGACGGGGTATTCAACCCGGAAACCCTGACAAAAATCTATCAACTCAGCCGATTTGCAGCCGGTCTTGCCGACTCCGGAGACCCGGAGCGCAAGGTTATCGGTCGCGACATCATTGCCCCCGACAATGTGGATATCATCGAGCAGGCGGGACTGGGTCAGGTCAGGTTTCAATGGCTGATGAACAAGCCGCCGACCACCAGGAAAGAGGCCCTGCATATACGCGACAAGGCCCTTGACAACCCGCTGCTGAAGGGAACGATGATTGCGGAAGACGGCCGGGCTCTGGCCATGTATCTGCCCATCAGCAGGAAGGATTTCGCCCACAGCCTCAGCAAACAGCTCAAGAAAAAAATAGAGGAACTGGGCGCGGACAATGACCGTTTCTACATCACCGGCCTGCCTGTGGCCGAGGACACCTTCGGCAAGGAGATGTTTATTCAAATGGCCATTTCCGCCCCTCTGGCCATGTTGATGATCTTTCTGCTGATGCTTGTTTTTTTCAAAAAAATTCCGCTGATCATCTCACCGATGATCATAGCCGTCTGCACGGTTATTTCCACCATGGGCCTGCTCATCGGCACCGGAAACACTCTGCATATCATGAGTTCAATGATTCCCATTTTCATCATGCCCATAGCCGTGGTGGACTCTATCCATATCCTCTCGGAATTTTTTGACGAATATCAGAAGACAAAGGACAAAAAGAAGACCATTGAACAGGTGATGCATCACCTGTTCAAGCCCATGCTGTTCACCTCGCTCACCTCGGCGGCAGGGTTTGCCTCCCTGTCCTTTACTCCGATCCCGCCGGTCCAGGCATTCGGCCTCTTTGTCGCCATCGGCATCATGCTGGCCTGGTTGCTGACCATCCTCTTTATCCCAGCCTATGTCATGCTGATGAAAGAAAAAAGCCTGGAAAATTTCGGCGCTGCCGAGCATGTCGATCCGGTAACGGACAGATCGCTCATCAACCGTCATCTGCGCTGGATCGGCAGAACCTCGGTGGGCCGGCCATGGCTCGTTATCAGCTTCAACCTGGTGGTGATGGTCATAGGTATTATCGGCATTCTAATGATCCAGGTCAACGACAACCCGGTAAAATGGTTCCACAAGTCCCATGATATCCGTATAGCTGACAAAATCCTCAATCAACATTTCGGCGGTACGTACGAGGCCTATCTTGTGCTTTCCGGCAGTGGAGAAGAACAGGGTCCGGCCAAAGCAGCACAATGGCTCAGCAGCACCCTGTCAAAAAGCCTGAAATCCTCACCGGTGATCCTGGCAAAAGCGCTGGCCGAGATCTCCGAGGCGGTGGCTGAAAACCCGTCCGGCCGGAAAATGGCTAAACAGCTCAGCCTTTCCTGGCAGCAGGAAATCGACAAGCTGGCCCCGGAGGATGACGCAGGCTACGAGGCCTGGTCACAGGCTCTTGACACCCTTGACCGGCTGCGCAACCAGAAACAGATTTTCAAACGACCCGACCTGCTCAATTATATTATTGGATTACAGAATTTTCTGGCTGCCCAGGGCGATGTGGGCAAAAGCAATTCCATTGCCGATGTGGTGCAAAAGGTCCATCAGGAACTCTTTGAGGGAGACTCCGACCATTTTACCATTCCAGCCACGGCCAATGGAGTGGCCCAGACACTGATTTCCTATCAAAACTCTCATAAACCCGATGATCTCTGGCATTTGGTCACCCCTGATTACACACGGGCAAACCTATGGCTGCAACTGAGAAGCGGTGACAACAAGGACATGGAACGAGTCATTGATGACGTCAACCGTTACCTTACCGAAAAGAAGCCACCATCCAAGCTGAAAGCTGAATGGGCCGGGCTGACCTATATCAACGTGGCCTGGCAGAACAAAATGGTCACCGGCATGCTGAAATCTTTTCTCTCAAGCTTTGTCGTTGTCTTCATCATGATGGCCATTCTCTTTCGCTCCCTGCTCTGGGGACTGCTGGCCATGATCCCGCTGACCTTTACCATTACCATTATTTACGGGGTGATCGGCCTGATCGGCAAGGACTACGACATGCCGGTGGCGGTTCTTTCGTCTCTGACACTGGGCCTGGCCGTGGATTTTGCCATCCATTTTCTCCAGCGTTCCCGCGCAACCATGGCCCGGTTTGGCGACTGGAGCAGGACCGCCCATGAAATGTTTGAAGAACCGGCCCGGGCCATTGCCCGCAACACCATTGTTATTTCACTGGGCTTCACGCCCCTGCTCTTTGCCCCGCTTATTCCCTATCAGACCGTTGGCGTTTTTCTGGCCTCCATCATGCTTTATTCCGGGCTGGCAACCCTGTGGATGCTGCCTGCCCTGCTGACGGTACTGCAGGGGCGGGTATTTAAAAATACCATAAAACCAACGAATGCTGTCACCCAACAGGAACAGGAAAAAAAACCGTGATGACAATCAACAACTGTATTGGAAACACTCTTATGAAATCAAACCGATCAATTCTTTACACCCTGCTCTGTCTTCTTTTCTTGAGTCCCGTGGCCATGGCCTCTGAACCGGATATCGACGAAATCGTCAACAAAGCCAACCTTGCGGCTTACTACGCCGGTGAAGACGGCAGGGCCGAGGTGACCATGACAATCACCGACAACCAAAAACGAAAACGGCTGCGTCAGTTTATCATCCTGCGCAAGGATAAAAAGGATGGCGGGGAACAGTTCTTTTACGTTTACTTTAAAAAACCCAGTGACGTGCGCAAGATGGTTTTCATGGTCCACAAACACCTGGACAGGGATGATGACCGCTGGCTCTACCTGCCCGCCCTGGATTTGGTCAAACGTATTGCCGCCGCCGACAAACGCACCTCCTTTGTCGGCTCGAACTATCTTTACGAAGATGTCTCCGGCAGGGGTATCAACGAGGACACTCATGAACTGGTCAAAACTGATGATCAGTATTACGTGCTGAAAAATGTCCCCAAAGATCCTGATTCCGTTGAATTTTCAAGTTATACGGTCTGGATTGACAAAAAAACCTTCCTGCCGATGAAAACGGAATATATAGATAAAAATGGCCAGAAGTACCGGATTGTTGAGGTTCTTGAAACCCAACAGATTGACGGCCACCCCACGGTCACCATCTCCAAAGCCACTGATCTTGCCGGCGGTAATGCAACGACTGCTGTATTTCAGGCGATAAAATACGACATTAACCTGAAGGGGGAAATCTTCAGCGAACGTTACCTGCGCAGACCGCCGCGGGAAATTCGCAGGTAATTTCCTAATAATGAACAAAACTCTTTTTGCAGGCTTCATCTGTATCTGGCTCATATCGCTGCATATATCCGAGGCTGACGCTGCCGGACTGATAGATAATCTCTATGACAACTACGGCCTGGAAGTGGCGGGCTTTGAAGAGCTCGCAGGTGGAGTGCGGTTGCAAAGCGATGGGGAAGAAAAGCAAATCTCCATCTTTGATGCCCGGATCCGGCTTGAAGCCACCAGGGAAATAGGCGAAGCCCTGTTGAATTTCAAAGGCGATCTGCTGGCCGATGGAGTCACAGAAACAATAGAGCTGCAGCTGCGGGAACTGAATTTGATTGCCTCGCCCCTGGATAATATGGACATCAAGCTGGGCAGAGCCGTTTTTACCTGGGGAACAGGAGATCTCCTGTTCATCAACGACACCTTCGCCAAGGACTGGCAGTCCTTTTTTATCGGCCGTGATGAAGAATACCTGAAATATCCAGGCAATGGCATAAAAATCAGTTTCTTTTCAGACTTCGCTAACCTGGATCTGATATACAGTCCTCTTTTTGAAGGCTCACGCTTTATCAGCGGTGAACGGCTTTCTTATTATAATGCCGGGGCCGAAAAAATTGTCGGCCGAAATCTGCAGGTGACAACCAATGAGCCAAACAGATGGTTCAAGGACGATGAACTCCATGGCCGTCTGTCAAAAAATATACACGGTGTGGAACTTGCGCTGTACGGTTACTCCGGATTCTGGCAGGAACCGGAAGGCTACTCCGGGATGCGGAAAAAGAATTATTTTCCAAAACTGAACGTCTGGGGAGGGTCTATACGTACTGCAATACTTGGCGGCATCGGCAACGTGGAAATTGGCTATTATGATTCCACCGAAAATCGCAACTCCGACAACCCCTTCATCCGGCCCGGGGAAATTCGCTGGCTGATGGGCTTTGAGCGGGAGCTTGCCCGTGAATTGACCGGAAGTGTCCAATATTATATGGAATCGATCCGCCACTATGACAACTATCGACAGACGTTGTCGCTGGAAGCTCCAGCGCGGGAAAAAAACACGGGTACAGTAACCCTGCGGTTAACCAAATTATTACTGGATCAGAATTTGAACTTGTCCCTGTTTATTTATTATTCCCCGGACAGAAACGATGGATATGCGCGGCCGAAATTCAGCTATAAACTCACCGACAACTGGTTGATCGACGGCGGATTCAACCTGTTCTGGGGTGAAGATGATTTTACTTTCTGGGGACAGTTTCAGAAAAATACTAATGTGTATGCCGGCCTACGCTACAGCTTTTAAGCTCCGAACAGACCGCGACCAGAAAAAAATATTAAGAAACCAAAGATATATACATTTCATTTTCAACAGGGTGCCGAGAAAAATCAGAATTTTCGTTAGTCGTGTCGTTTGGCTACACAACGGGCGGTGCAGCTCGTAGTTTTTTCTCACCTGACAGCTCGACGAGATCAGGTGAGCGAGTTTGCAATATCTCCGGAAAATTAGGCGAAAATACAATTTTTCAAGGCAGCCAATAAAAAAAGGAGTACTCCCATGGTTATTAATGACTGGATCCACACCATAGCCGGACTTTTTATCATGCTCAGCCTCGCCCTTGGCGTAGACTGCGGCCATAACCCTTTATTTATTCATAAGTATTTTCTCTTTTTTACCTTATTTATCGGGGCCAACCTCTTTCAATTCGGTTTCACTAAATTCTGTCCAATGGGACTGATTCTCAAAAAACTTGGTGTTCCGGAAACAAAATAGGGCCGCCACTGTTGCAACAAATCCTCGGGTTTGTCAACACGGAAAACAGTCTAAAAAGGAAAAATTATACAAAACAAATGTGTGTCAGGCTCTATAGCGATCCTGTTGGCTTAAAGACTTTTCCCGCTTACTGCTAACCCGGAGGCCTCCTGGTCTCCGGGTTTTTCTTTGACAGAACCGACCGAATCCTGTAAGCAGAAGAGAAGTAAACACCGGAAAATGCGTAAAAAATATTTTTTCCGTTTTTTATCAATAATCCTGAACTCTCTCTGTTGCCATGCATCCTTCCACCATTCTTCGGCAGGAAATTTCTTGCAACAAGTTCTACCCGCCCAGGGTTGATCCCGGCACCAGCCTGTTCCGCTCTTCCCTGATAACGGAAACACTTGGAAACGCCGCCTGCTCGCAAAAGGCAATGATCATTGAAGCCCAGGCCGGACAGGGAAAGTCCACAATTGCCGTACAATTTCTCCACCATTTTGACCTGCGTTTTGCCTGGTACCAGATAGGGCCTGAAGATGCCGACCCGGCATTGCTCCTATCAGCCCTTCTCGATAACCTGCAGAAAAAACTTCCCGGATTTGAATCACCCCAGTTGTCTTACATTATGGACAGGGGAGACATGGGGTCACTGGACATAACCCGATGCGCCAATATTCTCCTCGCCGATCTTGACCGGCACCTTGCCGGTGATTTCTATATTGTCTTTGATGACCTCCATCTTGGTGAACAGGCTCCTCTTTTAACTACTCTGCTCAGCCATATCATCGACACCTCGCCCCCGCATCTCCATTTTATTCTCATCAGCCGCAGGCCACTGGCTCTGACCGCAAAAAAAATTCGCTATGAAACAAATATCCGCCTGCTGCGAAACAGGGATCTCAGCTTTTCTCTGCAGGAAATAGAACATCTCTTTGGACAGGTCCTCAACCGACAGATCACCCGTCGTGACGCCGAGCTGATCCGTAAGCAGACCAGCGGCTGGATCATGGGCATACTGTTAGCCGCACACGCGGCAACACGACGAAATCCGACAGCCCTTCCCGCAAACATCAGCACGGGTCTGCCTGCAGACCTCTCCGCTGATCACATTCTGAAGTATTTTCGCCATGAGATACTCTCCCACGTTCCGGAAGATCTACATTCCATCCTGATGCAACTCTCCCTGCTTGATGAAATTCCGGTTGACCTTGCCCTGACCATCACCGAACAGGAGGATATAGCAGCGATTCTCATTGATCTCATGCTCGACAATTTTTTCATTTACCCCTTAGATGAACAGCAAACAATTTTTCGTTTTCATCATCTTTTCCAGGAATTTCTTCAGGAACGGGCCCAAAAGCATCTGTCCCAAAAAAAAATCCGCCACATTTATAAAACAGCGGCCGCCTACTACCTGAAAATAAATGCCCTTGAACAGGCCCTTCTCTATTACCGCAAAGAAGAAAACTTCCAGGTCATGGAAATAATCCTGCGCCGGGAAGGGTTAAACCTGATGGCAAAGAACCGAACCATCACCCTGCTGACGCTGCTCAAATCAATCCCGGAAGACGAGCTTCGCAACTATGCCTGGCTGACACTTTTTACCGCAATCCTCTATTCGGATTCGTACCCGAAAAAATCTTATCCGCTTCTCGAAAGAGCGCGAAACCACTTCATCGGCTCCGGAGACGCAACCGGTGAGCTGCTCGCCTTGGTTCATCTCATCTATTATCACTTTGTTATTTCCGGCCTTTACCATACAGGCGCTCACCTGCTCCCCCGTACCGAGGAACTTTTTCTGCAAAATCAAGACAACCTGTCCCTGCAGGCCCAAATTCTTGTTGCGCGCAATCTTGGCGCAGGATACAGTTTTTTCCTTTTTCAGCTGAAAAAAGCACGTAAGTACGCGCAAATAGCCCGAGACCTGGCTTTCCAAAACGATATTCGCAATGGTATTGCTTCCAGCCGCTTTATGTGCGGCTATATAGAAACACTCAGCGACAACCGGCAGAAATGTCTTCTGGAAATTGAACTCTCCCTCTCCCTTCTTCATGATCCACTGGTAAGCGTATCAAACAAACTGACCCTGCGGGTTCTCCACCTGAACACCCTGAGCAAGGAAGGAGACTTCATTAATTATAACAATCAACTGCAGTTACTTCGCACACATGCTGATAATCATATAGTGGAACAAACTGTTGCGGCGCCGTTTGCCTATATCTGGGGCGCTGTCGGTCTGATAGGGGAGGGCCGGCCGGAAGAGGCCGAGCAACTGCTGCAACGGGGCATGAAGGTTTCCGAAACCGCGCTGACACCCCATATGCAAAGTCAATTTCTTCAATGGGCCGGGTATGTCCAGGCTCTGCTGGGAAACAGAAAGGCAGCCGTACCGACAGTCTGCGAGGCGATCGAACTCCGTCAGGTAGCAGGCGGTTCTTTTTATACCACGTTATGTAACATCGTCTGTGGAGCGACTCTCATTAGAGCCAGAGAACATGCCCGCGCCGAAGAGCTGTTATCTTATGCCCTTGCGCAAGCCAAAGAACTGCCGTCCGATTATCTGACAACAGTTGCTCTGTTGCAGAGAGCCTGGCTGCACCTTCAATTACATGCTACAGAAAAGATGCTCCGTGACCTGCAAGACGGGCTCACGTTAATGGAAAACAACGGCTTTGGCTCATTCTGGAGCTGGGAGCCGGTTTCTATGCGGAAACTTCTCGCCGAAGCCGTGCATGCCGGCATCCGTCCTGAACTTGTTAAACAACTGGCAAGGGAAAAACTGAACATTTTTTTTAACGATAACGGTGATCCCTTGCCGCTGCTTGAGATCAAGGTTTTAGGCACCTTCGGCCTCAAAGTCGAAGGCAGGACAATTCTCACTGCCGAAGAGCTGACCCCGGCGCAACGCGAGCTGATTGCCCTGCTCCTTTCCGAAAAAAACCAGAAAATAAGCCAGGAGAAAATACAGGTTGCCCTCTGGCCCGATAGTGCCCCGGATAAAAGCAGAGCGAAACTGGACACCTTGCTCATGCGACTGCGCAAGGTCCTGGCCAGTGTGCTGCCCTGCCCGGTCAAAAATTACCTGAAAATGCATAAGGGCATTCTCCTTTTAGACAACTGCCGTATTGACGCTGTCGAGTTTTTTCTGCTGGCAGGGGAAGGACTTCATCATGCTCGAACGGAAAATATCTGGCAGGCGGGAAATTCCTTTTACAAGGCGTTACGCCTGTGGGATGCCGCCTCGCCCACAGGGGGAAATTTTTCTATCGGTGAATATGCAAAATTTTATGACCGGCAGCTGGATATGCTGGCAACTATAGGTCTGAAATACGGTGTTATTCTGGCTGAATCCGATTGCATCGATGAAGCGGTCAATGTCCTCAACAAGGTGTTGCAGATATACAAGATGGATGATCGATTGATCACTCTGCTCTACACACTTTACCTGCGTTCAGGGAATATGCTTAAAGCCAAGGAACTTATGCAGCAGTACAGACAAACTTTGCGGGACCAGCAATACGACCAGGATGAAATCGACGAAATGCTCTTTCGGGTTGCGACATCAACCACATTGTAATCTGCCGACATCTCCGTTGAATACCCTTTTTATTGGGGCAGCGGTTTTTGAGTATCCGGCTGCATCCTCACCCGGCAAGGTGAGGAATCGTTTTCCCCGGCATACTGCAGACCGGCGGTGGTACCGGTGGCCCGCTCTATTCCGGCCAGATCGACAAGATAGTTATAATAGGTGGTGACCAGACGCGTCTGGGCGTCGGTGTAGCGAAGCTGGGCATCGTTAAACTCGATCATATCATTCAGGCCCGCCTTATACCGTCCCTCGGCCTGATCAAGGTTTTCCCGGGCCAGCCCCAGGGCCTGGGCGGCAATGTCCACGGCCACCCGGTTTTCATCGGCCCGCAGATAACTTTCGGCAACCTCCCGGGTAATGGCCAGCTCAAGATCATGCAGGGCGGCCTGAATCTCGTAAAATTTTGCCCTGCTTCGGGCAACCTCACCCCTGGTGCGGAGACCGGAAAACAGCTGCCAGCTCAATCCCACTCCAACCTGCCACTGGTCCGGCAGACTTTCCAGATCGGTCTCAAAATCATCATAGCTCGCCCCGACATCAAGACGGGGAAAATAGTCCCCCCTGGCCTTGCCCACGGCTGCCTTGGCCGACTGAACCAGGAAACCAACCTGTTTCATCTCCGGCCGATGTTCCATCGCCGCAGCTTGGAGGAGATCCAGGGAAAAAGACATAGCGGGTTTGCCCGCGGCTAATTTTTCCAATGACCTCTCCCCGCTTACCAGAAGATAATCGCCTTCATTGGGACGCAGGCCAAGAACCTGTTCAAAGTTTTTCCGCTCAACCTTCAGGTTAGCCTCTGCCTGAACCATGTCCAGACGGGCATTGGAGAGCTGCAACCGGGCATTGGTTACGTCGATCTTGGGCCGAACTCCGGCCTGAAAATACTTTTGTGCCCGATACAGGTGCTGTTCATAGATCGTTATCGCCAGCCGCGCCACCTCAACAAGCCGCTTTTTGGCCATGACGTCATAAAAGGATTTTTTCAGATCCAAAACAACATCCTGATACAGCTGATACATATTGGCCCGGGACGCCTCAAGCTCAAAGCGGCCGACATCAATGGCACCGGTGGTTTTCCCGAAATCATAGAGCAGCTGGTTCAATTTGACCGAGCCATAGCCGACATTATCCTCATCCAGGGGCTGCAGTTTGTCGACATGCTGTCGTCGATAGCCGCCGGAAACATCAAGCTGGGGCAAATAGCCCGACCAGGCCTTGGTCAGAGAGCCGCGGCTCTGTAGACACTGCTGCCGGGCTATTTCAAGGCGCGGATTATGGGCAAGGGCAAGGGAAACGGCCTGGGCAAGAGTCAGCTGCAGGGTATCCGTATGCCCGACCGAGGGAAAAAAAAGGGCAACACCAAAGAGAACTACAAAAAACAACCGCACGATCCCTCCGAAATACAGGATGAAAATCAAATTTTGCCTTGAGGATTCATAGCATAACGGGTAGTAAAATACTATCTTTTCAAAAAATAATCCAATAATCAAACCGACTCTCATGTTGAATATCACGTTGAGGGCATCCCGAATCAAGAGGATTCTTCTCCATGATCCAAAAAGCGCTCATTCTAATAATACTTCTGTTCTGCCTCGGCGGCTGCCAAAATGACAACCGGAAACAGACCGTAAAAAAAGAAAGGCCTCCCCTTACCGTCGAAGCCATTATCGTTCATAAGGAGCCCGTTCCCATCTGGCTTGAATACACGGGCAAGACCCAGGCGACCAAGAGGGTTGAAATTCGTGCCAGGGTAGCCGGCACCCTGGAAAAGGTTCTTTTCACAGAGGGTGATCATGTCCGGCAGGGCCAAAATCTCTTTGCAATCGAACAGACCGCCTACCGGGCCGCTCTTGACCAGGCCCTTGCCGGCCGCGAGCTGAACAGGGCCTCCCTGCAGCTTGCCAGAGCCGATGTCGCCCGGTACCTGCCGCTGGTTGCAGAGGATCTTGCCCCAAGAGCCACCCTTGAACAGTACCAGGCAAAGGTTGCTGAACTGCAGGCAAAAATCAAGGCGGACGAGGCGGCCATACGGGAGGCGAAACTGAATCTTTCCTATACAGAAATTACGGCGCCGATAGCCGGCGTGATCAGCCGCAGCTATGTGGATGTGGGTAACATCGTCGGTTACGGTGAGAAAACCCTGCTGACCACCATTGTTGCCGATGATCCCATGTACGCATACTTCAACCCGCCTGAAGAACAGTTTCAGATAATGCGCAGGTATAAATCCAAAGACGTGCTCGATGCCCGGGTCCGGATTCCGGCCACCCGGTCTCTTATCAAACGCGGACCGTATAAAGGACATATTGATTTCGGTGACAACAAGGTCGACCGGATGACCGGAACCATCAGCATGCGTGCCGTGGTGGAGAACCCCAAACATGATCTTCTTGAGGGCACCTTTGTCTATATTGATGTCTTTGTCTCCGATAAAGTTCCCTTTTTCATGATTCCACCGGGGGCCATCCTCGAGGATCAGCAGGGAAGCTTTGTCTATACGGTTGACAAAAGTAACACCACAAAAAGGGTGAATATAAAGCGGGGCTTTGAAGGGCGCCTGTACGTGCAGATTACAAGTGGGCTTACGGATGATGCCCAAATCATCATCTCTGGTCTGGCCAAGATAAAACCGGGCATCAAGGTGGCCGCCAAAGATATGACTGCTGAAAAAGGGGTCATGGCTCTTATGAAAAAACAACAGATGACTTCGGCGGAATAAACTATGCTCTCCGTCTTTTTTATCAAACGGCCCATCTTTGCGATGGTGATCTCCCTGTTGATCATATTAGGAGGCCTTGTCTCGATTTTCATTCTACCCATTCAGGAATATCCGGAGGTCACCCCGCCCACGGTTGTCGTCAGCGCCACCTATGTCGGCGCCAATGCCTACACAGTTGAAGAAACCGTGACCCGGCCTCTGGAAGACAAGATCAACGGCACCAAGGGAATGATCTATATGTCTTCCTCCAGCACCAGTTCCGGCATGGCCAACATTACGGTGTATTTCGAACCCGGCTACGACCTGGATATCGCTGCCGTTGATGTGCAGAACAAAGTTTCCATGGCCACGGCGCAACTACCAGCCGAAGTTCGCCAGCAGGGTGTTATTGTAGACAAAAAATCTCCTTCAGTGGTATGTTTTGTTGCCATTACCGGCGACGAACGGTTTACTGATATTTTCCTGAGTAACTATACCAGCATCAATGTCCTTGACGAACTCAAACGTATCCCGGGTGTGGGTAAGGCCGAAATTTTAGGCGAGAAAAAATACTCCATGCGTATCTGGCTTGATCCGGCCAGAATCAAGGCCATGGGACTCAGCTCATCGGAAATCATTGCCGCCATCCAGTCACAGAATAAAGAATCCACCCCCAGAGGGGGTGGTATTGAGTTTACCCCTAAAAGGGGATGAGAATGCCTCTTGCCCCCAGAGGGGGCGAGGTGTTGTCCC
>JANTGH010000004.1 GCA_024763055.1 Desulfobulbaceae bacterium | reverse complement strand
TACAGGCACATCTACTGTGTCGGCTTCACGAATTTCGTGCTCGATGTACCAACAGTACACCTGTGCCGAAATTCGCTTGCCTCCTTGTATCTGCACCCGTCTCAACGTTCTCGGTGCACGAACAACTGCAGGATTTAGGTAATAATTTATATTATTTCAAGAAGTACGGTTACATAAAAAACCTGTCGATCTGGTATTACTTTTTTTGAATTTTGAATTTTCCATGATAGAATCAATATAACAATTTTTCTTTTAACCGCCAAACAAGTGAAACAAGACTATGAAAGCGTCTATCACCGGAAAGGTTCTGATTGCTATTATTCTATTAGGTTGTCTTGGAATAGGTGCCGGTATTTTTTATTCCAGAATAACCACCAAAAAACTTGTCCAGCAGAAGATCAACATGCGGGTCAAGTTTCTCCAGGACGCTATTACCACGCAGATAAACAAAAAAAAGGAAATCGGGCTGACCAATGCTATCGGCTTTGCCGCCAACAGAGACGTCCGGAATGCCCTTAAGAACAGAGACAGGAAAACAGCAATAGATATTTTCGCCGCCATAGGCAATTTATATAGAAAAAATTCCAAATTTAAAAATATCAAACTGCACCTGCATACTCCGGACATGAAATCCTTTGTCCGAAGTTGGAATCATGCGAAGTTCGGCGATGATTTAACCGGGTTTCGCTTCAGCCTGAAAGGTGCTGTTGCCCACGGCGAGGCCTGGTCCGGCTTTGAGACCGGCTCTGTCGGGCTGGTAATAAGAGGTATTGTTCCAGTGATTGAAGAGGGGCGGCAGCTTGGATCCCTTGAATTTATTCAGGGTGTCGGCAGCGTAAACAGGGATTTCAAAAAACAGGGGCGGCAGTATATCATTCTTGTCAACGACAAAACCGTCAACATTGCTCCAAAATTAAGGAATAACGCAAAAATAGATGAATACTGGGCGGCAAGCAAAAAATGGTTCAAACAGGACACAGTTGAATTTGCGCAACGTCTTGATTACAAAAAACTCCTCTCTCAGGGCTATCTTATCACCAGCGAGTACTTTGTTACCTATCTGCCGGTCCTGGATTTCAGGAACAAGGAAATGGGCCTGCAGGTAATCGGCGAGAAGGCGGATATTCTTCAATCACAAATTGCCGTTGTCAATAAAATTTCAAACTCCTACCTGCTGCTCATTGCCGGGCTCATGATTATGGTCGGTCTGTCTATGATGTTGTCCATCCACCGGCTGGTGCTTAAACCGCTTGCCGTTTTTCATGACGGCTTGACCGATTTCTTCCTCTTTCTCAACAAAGAACGCCATGATATTAAACCGATTGCCCTGTCATCAAACGATGAGATAGGACATATGGCGTCGGTCATCAACAAAAACATGCAGAAAACCAAAGAGATTTTTCTCCACGACAAAGAAATACATCGAAAAAACAGAGAAACAATGGCAGCCGTGGAGTCAACGGTTAAAAAAGTCCAACATGGCTTTTATAATCTCAGTATTGAACCAACGACTGATCAGAATGACGTACTCCTACTTGTCGACAACCTGAATAAACTCATTGCAAGCACCAGGGAACAATTTGAAAGTATATCAAAAGCCATTCTTTCCTTTTCAGAATCAAACTTTACCATGCGGCTGAAGACCGGCAAGGCTTCGGGAAGCATGGGCGGGCTTATCTCGTCAATAAACACCCTCGGCGTTTCCATCTCGGAATTGATGTCCTTTATATTTAATGTAGGCAATAAATTGAGTAAAAGCGCGGAAGATCTCAATACCACCTCGGAAGAACTGCAGAAAGCGTCCGCCAGGCAATCAGAGGCCATAGAAGGGTCTTCAACATCAATCCGGGATATATCCAGTTCCATTGAGACAAGCAGCAACAAGGTCACGTCGCTTCTGGAACAGGCGAAGTTAATGAAAAATATCACTAACACTATTGGTGATATTGCCGAACAGACCGATCTGCTGGCGCTCAACGCCACCATCGAGGCTGCGCGGGCAGGGGAACACGGCAAGGGATTTGCTGTTGTTTCCGAAGAGGTAAAAATCCTGGCTTTAAAAACCAAAGACGCCCTGGGAGAAATCAACAACACGATCAACACCGTCATTGATACCGTCAATGAGGTCGCGCGAGGTTCTGATATTCAACAGGACAAAGTGGCCTCGTTACGTCTTGCCGCAGAAGAGTTGTCCAGGATAAACACGGCCTCTCTTGAGGTAGGAGAGCGAGTGAAGGTCTACGCGGAGGAAGTGCAGTTTGAAATAGACAGCCTTGTTGCCACGGCCAATAAGGCAACCACCCTTGACCGCCCGATGGACCAGATCTGCGATATGGAATTCGTCTTTGAGATCGCCTCGCTGAAGCTGGAAATAATTAATTACGTTTGCGCTATTACCGAAACTGTTTCCAATGGAGAGTCGACAGTGGAACAACCTGCGGCTTCACCTCTGTCACAATGGATAAAGCGCAGCGCCGGCCGCAGCTTTACCGACACCAATGCCTGGCGCAAATCCGTCGAGTTAAATGATCGTTTTAACAACCATATTCAGGAAACCAGCAGACAATGCGCCTTACCGGAGAACACTTTTGATAATATCGCAAATACGATTATGGAACTTGAGTCGCTGGTGGACAAAATTTTTGATTCAATCGACCGTATAAAAACAGAAGAATGTGAAAAACGGGAAACAAATTAACACGATAACCTGACCCGGTTTTCCCGTGAACAAATCCCTTTACATGAAGGCAGGGTTACGGCTCCGGCGATTGCAACAGGTCGCTTGCAGGATACAGTAAAAAATCTCACCTATCCGGTTGTACATGAAGACAGCATTTTTTGTATTTCCTGCCGCTGCCGCAGGGACAGGGACTGTTACGGCCCACCTTTTCAGGCACGGTACGGTTTGATTCCAGAATCTCCCCGTCCAGATAATACCAGAGGCCGTCTTTTCTACAAAAACGACTCCTTTCATGGAGAACTCCACGCATGGTTCCGTGACGATACAGGGCTCGAAACTCAACAATACCCGAATCATCTTCCAGGCCCCCTGCCAGGGTCTCAATAATTCGCAGCTGGTACCAGTCATTAAAATGAATAGTCGTTTCGTCCGGCCGGGTGGACGGATGCCAGGTTTTCAGCAGATACCCGGCATTTTTCAGCATATGTGCCGTGTAACGCGAACGCATCAGCTGTAACGCCGTATCCGGGAATTCTTCTCCGGAAAGTACGGGCCCGCAACATGTCTTGGCAGCCAAACCGCTGCCGCAGGGACAAGGAGTATTTTTTGTCATGTGGCCCTGATATCTCTATATCCGTTTATAGTGTTTCTCATCAACAAACCTGACCTGAACCCGTCCCCGGACCGAATTGGCCACATACAATGCATCGGCTTCGATGATATCATCAATTCCCATAACTCGTTCTTCCGCTTTCCCCGATTCCAGATACCAACGACGAAAGATACCGGGGAGAAGACCGCAGGCAACCGGCGGGGTATACAACTTGCCATGCAGTTGAATAAATAAAGTGGAGATGGTGCCTTCCGTCACTTCTCCCCGGGTATTCATAAAGAGCACCTCGTACAATCCCTGGTCCACTGCCCGTTGCCTTTCCCTGTTGTAGAGAGGCCTGTGAGTAGTCTTATGAAAGAAAAAGACATCATCGGCATCTACCCTGCAGGCGGAAAAAGAGACTGCAGGTAATTCTTTTTCCAAACCGGAAACGGTTGTTACTTTGCTCGACGTCACCTCAACACGGCCGTCTTTATGCGCCAAAAGCCGTACCCGCATGCAATCATCTGAAAACTGCTCCGCAACCTGCTCCAGCCTGCACCGAACATCATGATCACTCATCTGAAAGAAAAAATATTCTGCCGAAGACGCTAATCGCTCAAGATGTTCCTGCAGAAACAAAAAACCCCTGTCCGGGAGCCAACATAAGGTTTCAATAAGCTGAAACTCCGGCCGTGATCGGGTAAGGAAATTGGCTTTGAGCAGACATTCCCTCCATTCGGATTCAGGATCGGAATCATGGACGATTCCCGCCCCAATCCCCATACTGCCCCTGCCATCGGCAAGAGTCAAAGTTCGAATCGGCACATTAAAACACATCCTCCCTGAACCGTAGTATCCAAGAGCCCCGCAATAGACATTACGAGGTTCCTTCTCCAGTTCACGGATAATTTCCATGGTTCTGATTTTTGGCGCCCCGGTCACTGAGCCGCAGGGAAAAAGAAAACTCAGCATATCCGCAAGGCCAATGCTGGAAGAGGGGTTTGCAATACCTTCAATGGTGGACGTCATCTGCAGAAGACTTTCATAGACCTCAACATCAAAAAGAGACTGCACTTTAACCACCCCGCCACCGGTATTGTTGAGCAGGCGGGACAAATCATTTCGCAGCAGATCAACAATCATCACATTTTCACTTCTGCTCTTGCCATCCATAGAAAGCCTTGCAGACATTTGCCGGTCTTCTTCCACATTCCGGCCACGAACCAGTGTACCCTTCATTGGCCGCACCCGAATGGAGTTTCCCTTGGAGCTGAAAAAGAGCTCCGGAGAAAAACTCATGATATCAAGCCCCCGGCTGCGAATCCAGGCTCCATAGGCTACGGACTGGTTTCTTCGCAATTGCCGGTACAGAACAGCCGGCGAACCAACAAAGGAAAAATCCAGCTTAAATGTGTAGTTTACCTGATACGTATCTCCAGCCTTTATATAACGACCTATTTTTTCAACATCAGCAAGAAATTCCTGTCTGGAAATATTTGTTTTCAAGTTATTGATTTTGACTGTTGACAGAGTGCTTTCGGCCTTCGGCCAATCGTTACCCTCTACAAACCGACCCGTCAGGTGATCAAAGATAAGGGGTTTCTCAAAAACTCCAAGTCGGGCAACAACCTTGCCGGCTTTGCCGGGCCAAAGCAAGCGCTTCAGCGCTGGTTCCAAAAGATAACCGAATTCGTATTCAAACCAGCCGGCAAGAAAATATCCCTGCTTGCTGTATAGTTCCGCACTATTCAAAAACTCGTTGACATTATCACTCCATGTACATTCCAGCCGGCAAATCGGGTCAGTGAACAAAAAAGAACGGTTATCATTTTTTGACGGCCTGCAGGTTTCAAGAAAAACAAATTCCCGCATTCCTTCAAGAGCTGTCGTTACTTTCCTTATTAAATCGGAATCAATGCCTTGCATAAATAACAGGTGAATTATAAAGGGAATCCCACAGGGTAGTCATTAAATTTCCTTAACATATTAAATTTGTAGACGAAGATACATTAGAGCAGATTATTTCGGAAAACACCAGAAAATGCCACGTTTTCGGTATGGAACGCCATATTTCCAGGCCAATCACATCGCTTTAATATTGCAACGAAACCCAACTTCATTTATAGTATAAAATTCCTGTAAATTTTTAATATTATGCCTGTCATCGCCTTACCTGACTGCAGGTTTGATATTTTTCGGGTAACGATACTGCTCTATAATTTCCATTTTTTCAGGCGTTATCTCCGACCGAACAACTGTCCCAATTGAGGAGGTTTTTATGTTGATAAAAGACTGGATGGCAACCGCGGTACTGACCGTTGATGCCAACACGTCCGTGATGCGGGCCAACCGAATCATGAAAGAAAATAATATCAGGCGGCTGCCGGTTCTCTCCCAGGGGAAATTAGCCGGTGTGGTCACTGACCGTGACCTGAAAGAGGCCTCTCCATCGTCCACCTCCGATATTGATATCCATGAGATGAACTACCTGCTGTCGGAAATGAAAATAAAAGATGTGATGACCGACAAATGTATCTCCCTTCACCAGGACGACACACTGGAGAAGGCCGCTCTTGTTATGCTGAAAGAAAAAATATCCGGGATCATGATCCTTGATGATGAAAACAACCTGGTCGGTCTGCTCAGCGAAACAGATATCCTGCGCGGTTTTATTCACGCCACAGGCATCCAGGACGGAGCCAATCAATACGTGATCGACATGCCCGATGCCCGCGGGTCAGTTACCCGGGTTATCGATATTCTGCGCAACTATAACGCTCAGGTCCTCTCCATCCTCACCTCGTTTAACGATGGGCCGACAAACCAGAAACGTGTGGCTATACGCATTTCCATTGACGAAGATAAACTGTCTGATTTCGAAAAAGATATTTCAGCTCTTGAGAATTACCATATAATCTCTCATAATAAGGACGAACTCCAAAACCTGCCTTCCAAACAAAAAAAATAAATTGAACGGCGGAATCTTGCCGACAAACGACAAACTACCTGTGTAAGGAGAACGATTTATGTCAAGAAAAATGGTCACCATTGACGGAAACCAGGCATGCACCCATGTCGCCTACGCCACCAGTGAAGTAATCACTATTTATCCGATTACCCCTTCTTCACCCATGGCAGCGGAGGCTGATGCCAAGGCCAATGCCAAACAGAAAAATATCTGGGGTTCCATCCCTGTCATTTCCCAGATGCAGTCTGAAGGAGGCGTGGCCGGCTCTCTGCACGGCTCCCTCACAACCGGCGCCCTGTGCACGACCTTTACCGCCTCCCAGGGATTACTGCTGATGATCCCGAACATGTACAAAATCGCCGGTGAACTGACGCCTACGGTCTTCCATATCACGGCCCGTTCCATAGCCGCCCAGGGACTGTCAATTTTTGGTGACCATGGTGACATTATGGCAGCCCGCCAGACCGGATGGGCCGCACTCTGTTCACAAAACGTACAGGAAGCTCAGGACATGGCCCTGATTTCCACCCAGGCCACCCTTGCCTCGCGCATCCCGTTCATGCATTTTTTTGACGGCTTCCGCACCTCCCATGAGATCCAAAAAATGGAACAACTCTCCGATGACGACATGCGGGAGATTATTGACGAAGACCTGATCATTGAGCATCGAAAACGGGCACTGACCCCCGATCGACCCTCCATGTCCGGGACAGCCCAGAACCCGGATCTTTATTTCACCGGTCGCGAGACAGTCAATAAATACTATAATGCCGTGCCGGCCATTGTTCAGGAAACCATGGACAAATTTGCCGCCCTCACCGGCCGAAGGTATCACCTCTTTGATTACCACGGCGCTCCCGACGCCACCGATGTCATTGTCATCATGGGCTCCGGCGCCGAGACCGCCGCCGCGACCATAGACTATCTTGCCGCACAGGGCCGCAAATTAGGTATGGTCATTGTTCGGCTGTATCGTCCCTTTGATGCCGCGGCCATGGTCAATGCCCTCCCCTCAACAGTTGAGCGGATTACGGTACTGGATCGTTCCAAAGAACCCGGTTCCATGGGAGAAGCATTATATCTTGATGTCCGTGCTGCAATCGGCGAGGCGGTTGAAGCAAATCCGACCCTGTTCATGCCGTTGATCCTGACCGGTCGCTATGGTCTTGGTTCCGCTGAATTCAGCCCGGCCATGGTTAAGGCTGTTTATGACAATATGGCCGTCATGGCGCCCAAAAACCACTTCTGCGTCGGACCGCATGATGACGTTGCCTTTACCAGCATAGATTACGATGCCTCCTTTAACATTGAAGGCAAAGACGTCTATCGAGCCATGTTTTTCGGTCTCGGTTCCGACGGAACCGTCGGCGCCAATAAAAATACCATCAAAATTATCGGTACGGAGACGGACAATTCCGCTCAAGGGTACTTTGTCTACGATTCGAAAAAATCAGGATCCATGACCGTGTCCCATCTGCGCTTTGGCGAAAATCAGGTTGAAGCGCCGTATCTGATCAACAAGGCAAACTTTGTTGCCTGCCATAACTTCACTTTCCTTGATCATTACGACATGCTGGCAAACCTGGAAGACGGCGGTACCTTCCTGCTGACCTCTCCCTACCCGAAAACCAAGGTCTGGGATCACCTGCCCGCCAAGGTGCAGCAGCAGCTTATCGACAAAAAGGCGAAATTTTATGTCATAGATGCCATTAAGCTGGCCGAGGCCCTCGGCCTTGGCGCCCGCATCAATATGATCATGCAGACCGCCTTCTTCTTGATTTCGGGCATCCTCAAGAAAAACGAGGCCATCAAGGCGATCAAGGATGCTATTAAAAAGACCTACGGCAAGAAAGGCGATAAGGTCGTCAAAATGAATTATGATGCCGTTGACGGGGCCGTAAACAACATTGTTCAGATCAAGGTTCCCAAACGTATCAGTGGTCACAAACTGCCGCCCACAGTCCCTGAGGAAGCGCCCGAGTTCGTCAAGGAAGTTACCGCCAAAATGATCGAAGGAAAAGGTGAAGAATTGAAGATTTCCCAGGTTCCTGCCGATGGCCGATGGCCAACAGCCACCACCCAATGGGAAAAACGGAACATTGCCGTCCATGTGCCGCAATGGGATGCTGAAACCTGCATCCAGTGCGGACGTTGTTCCCTCGTCTGTCCCCATGCCTGTATTCGGATGAAGATCGTTACTCCAGCTGAACTCAAAGCGGTCAAGGCGCCTAAATCCTTTAAAACCGCCAATGCCGTCGGAAAGGAGTTCAAAGGTAAAAAATTTACCATCCAGATCTCTACCCGTGACTGTGTCGGCTGTAGCCACTGCGTCAGAGTCTGTCCGGCCATGAAAAAGGACAAGAACGGTAAAAAGACCGGCGAATCAGCCCTTAAAATGATCGCCAACACCGAGGCGGTCACCAAGCGTGAGGCTAAAAACTGGGATCTGTTCATGGCCCTGCCGGAGATGGACAGCAGCCTGATCAACCCGGCGTCCATTAAAGGCAGCCAGTTGAAGAGACCGCTGTTTGAATTCTCCGGCGCCTGTGCCGGTTGCGGCGAGACTCCGTACATCAAACTGGTGACGCAGCTGTTTGGGGACCGGATGCTGATCGCCAATGCCACCGGTTGTTCATCCATCTACGGGGGCAACCTGCCGACCACCCCATATGCAAAAAATGCGGATGGTCGTGGTCCGGCCTGGTCAAACTCCCTGTTTGAAGATAATGCCGAATTCGGTCTCGGTATGCGCCAGTCGGTGAACAAACTTTCCTACCAGGCTGCAGAATTACTGCAAGCTGCTGCTGCAGAAAAACTGATTACTAAAAAATTTGTTAAAGAACTGCTTTCAGCCAGCCAAAAGACACAGGAAGAAATAGAAGCCCAGCGTGAGCAGGTCGCATCCCTGAAAGAAAGCTTAAGTAAATCAAGCTCAATAGTTGCCAAGCGTCTTTATCATGTTGCTGATTATCTCGTGAAAAAATCGGTCTGGATCTTTGGTGGTGACGGCTGGGCCTATGACATCGGATATGGCGGACTGGATCACGTTCTGGCCTCGGGTGAGAATGTCAATGTACTGGTTCTTGATACCGAGGTCTATTCTAACACCGGTGGCCAAATGTCCAAATCCACCCCACGTGCGGCTGTGGCCCAGTTTGCCGCCGGCGGTAAAAGAATGCCGAAAAAAGACATGGGCATGATCTTTTCTACCTACGGCAATATCTATGTGGCCCGGGTCTCGTTAGGGGCCAATCCACAGCAGCTTGTAAAAGCTATTAATGAGGCCGAGGCGTATGACGGCCCGTCCATAATCATTGCCTATGCCCATTGCATCAACCACGGTATCAATATGGCGACAGCGCATGAACAGCAGAAAAAAGCCGTTGCCTGCGGTCATTGGCCGCTGTATCGCTATAACCCGCTTCTTGAGGATGAGGGAAAAAATCCTTTGATTATTGATTCCAAGGCGCCAACCATCCCCTTTGCCGAGTACGCTCAGGGCGAAAATCGTTACCGGATGCTGAAAATGGCCAATCCTGAAATGGCGGATACCCTTATGGCAGAAGCGCAGCAAGATGTAGATAAATCCTGGAAAGTACTGCAGGGACGTCTCAAAGCTCTGGAAATCGAGTAGTCCTCTTCGTTGTTAAACGAAATTATTTTTCCCTGCCTCGCCGGAGCCTTCCGGCGAGGCTTTTTTTTTCTTACTCTGCTCCCTGCTTTTTTTTGTCCCAGGTGGTGTAGGGAAATTTACTCAAAACAGCATTGAAATAACGGGGATCGCCACTGACCTCTTTTCCAACCCAGGGTGGTTTGTCAAAGGGTTGTTCTTCGCTCGTCAGTTCAATCTCGGCCATAGTTAATCCGTCGTTTTCACCAAAAAATTCGTCCACTTCCCAGGTGAATCCAGCATACTCAATTTTGTAGCGCTTCTTTTCAATGAACGGCTTCTCACAGAGTTTTTCAAGTATGATCTCGGCATCTTCCACTGGAATCTGATACTCAAACTCCATCCGGCTAATACCAACTCCACCTCCTTTAATAGTTAAAAATCCTCTGTTGCCGGCGATACGAACCCGCACGGTCCGTTCTCTTGAGGAATGAAGATACCCCTGTCGATAAACTATTCCCCGGGCAAGTTTTTTCCAGTTATTGCCGACAAGTAAAAACTTCCGTTCAATCTCGGTTCCCACAGTTCTCTCCTTAAATCATTTTAACGACACAGCGTCGCGTTTTATTCACATTCATACTCTTACCACCACGAGGCGGAAAAATATGAATCAAAAATTACCAAACTTACCAAATATTTACCCCAGGAAAAATATTCTTTACCCTTATGAATAATCCTTGTTATCACTTCTCAAGAGAAGTATGTTTCAAAATATTTATATTGTCCGGATCGACGACCAGCGAGTACGGGATACGTGTTTTCGCATTGTCTTTCTGAGACATATGAAATAGCGAATACGAAAGCATATCATACCGACGACGGTCATTGTACTGTGAAAATGCACCTCAACAGGTAAAAAAGCTCTTCCATGTCGGCTGCTGTTTTTTTTATCGGGCAATTCTTATTCTTATGGAGGGCTTACCGCAAGAATTTGAAGGGTTGAAAACAACAACTGATCAATCAGGTCCACGCGAAATATCTTTACAAAAAATAACCAATTAAGGGGGACTTGAGTTGTGCAATTCAAAACCCCGTTTAATCAACGTCGAATAAGGAGGAACAACCAATGAACAAAACGGAATTAATCAACACTATCGCCCGGTCTACGAATTTAAGTAAAGTGGAAGCAGGCCGAGCCCTGCAGGGATTTATGCAGACCCTGACCGGGGCACTGTCTAATGGAGAAAAAATTTCCCTGATCGGCTTCGGCACTTTTTCAGTGGCCAAACGGGCCGCCCGAACCTGCAGAAATCCGCAAAACGGTGAAACAATGAACATAGCGGCCAAAAAAGTTGTTAAATTCAGGGCCGGCAAACAGCTCGCTGAAACGATAAAATAATTACACTCAGCCCATGAACCCGGAAATAATTATCCCTACATTGTTTGTAACTGTTGTTCTCACAGCCTGGACGATCGGGGCGTACAACAGATTTATCAAATACAAGAACAGGATTGAAGAGTCATTAAACGCCATTGATGTTGCCCTGAAACGGCGGGCAAACCTGATCCCGAATCTTGTACAGATAATCGAAGGCTACAGCGCCCACGAGGGAAAAATTTTTCAGGAGAAAACCCGGCAATTAGGCATGGTCTCTGATCCTGGACGCATAGAACAGGAGCAAAAAATTTCTCGTAATATAGGTGGATTGCTTGCCGTTGCCGAGGCATATCCGGATTTGAAGGCCAGTACCAACTTTCTTAGTCTACAAAACAGCCTTAATGAAATTGAGCAGGATATACAACAGGCAAGAAATCGTTATAACAGCTATATTTCCCGTTTTAACACCATGGTTGACTCCTTTCCGGCTTCCCTGCTTGCCCGCAAGTTTGACTTTGAAAAACAGGACTACCTTGCGTTGGAACTGGCCACCCAGCGAGAGATGCCGGATGTATCTTTTTCTTCTATAGAGAAAAACGAGAATAAAAAACCCTGACTTCTAACGCGAATTAATATCCTGCTTTTTTTATTCATTTAATAGTTTATTTTTTTGACTACTGCGCCGGAAGAAACACTGATTTCCAGCAAAGCTCAACCGAGTAAGCAAAGATAACATCGCTGAAAATGCAATGGTTCCTGTGTATTGTGTTTTTCATTACGCAATTATTCATAGCAGAGCTTAAGTGGTAACCAAAAGAGTTACAGGCAAGGTGACACATACCGTCTTAATGAAATTACCCTCTGGAGAAGAAAAATGAATTACCACCACTCCTTTCATAGCTTTATTCTGTTACTGTTTTGCTGCCTGCTTGCAGGAGGCTGTTCCAGAACATATTATTCAGCCATGGAAAAAGTCGGTGTCCACAAGCGTGACATTCTCATTGACCGAGTTGAAGGGGCAAGAGATTCCCAGGCAGAGGCACAGCAACAGTTCAAATCAGCACTGGAACAATTCGGTTCCGTCGTGCAATTAAAAAATACCGACTTGAAAAAGGCGTACGAGCTGCTTGACGAAGAATATATCGACTGTGAAAAGGCGGCAAAAAAGGTCTCTGATCGAATTGACAAGGTAGAAGACGTCTCCGATGCCCTGTTTGACGAATGGGAAGATGAACTCGGGCTGTATGAAAACAAAGACCTTCGTCGTTCCAGCAAACAGCAGCTTAAGGAAACCAGATCACGTTACAAAGAAATGCTGCACTCCATGCGTGCGGCAGAGGCAAGCATGACCCCGGTACTGAAGACGTTTCGTGATAATGTTCTTTTTCTCAAACATAATCTCAACGCTCAGGCCATCGGCTCCCTGCAGTCGGAATTCTCGTCGCTGGAAAAAGACATCGACAGTCTGATTAAAAAGATGAACGCGGCCATTGGCCAATCAAACGCCTTTATTGCCCAGATGGGTAGATAATCACCTATAACTATAATCAACACGTAAATACTTGTGGAGGACAGTATGGCTGGATTTATGGACATTCTTGGGACAATGGTACAGCAGGGCATGTCGCAGTCAAGTGGTAATCGGATGGCAAATGCCTTTGGCGCCGGCGGATCTGGTGGATCACTCGGAGATATTGTCGGCAGTCTTGGGCAGATGCTTGGCGGACAGCAATCGGGCCAGATGGGCCAGGCTGGTGTTGGTGGGCTTGGAGGGGTAATTGGGGAGGTGCTTGGCAGTCTTGGCAACAATAAGGCTGCACTTGGCGGGCTTGGCGCTCTGGCAGGGGCCTTGCTTGGCGGAGGAAAGAGTTCCGCCAGGGGAGCAATAGGAGGAGGAGGGCTTGCAATGCTGGCCTCTCTTGCCCTGTCCGCTCTACAAAAAGCCGGCCAGACCCCACATAACACACCAAGGGCTCTGTTTGAACCCCAGACCCCTCAAGACATAGCGGCCCTTGAACAAGATGCCGAGATAATCGTCAAAGCCATGATTAACGCGGCAAAAGCCGATGGTAATATTGATGACGTGGAAATTCAAAAAATCGTCGGCAAGTTACAGGAAAATGGGCTCACTGAAGAAGAAAAACAATTTTTCCTGTCCGAGGCAAACAAGCCCATGGACATTGATGCGGTAATTGCCTCAGCAGGTGGCGAACCTGAAATGGCAGCGCAAATATATTCGGCTTCCTTGCTTGCCATTGAGGTGGATACTCCAGCTGAGCGGCAATACATGCAGCAGCTGGCATCAGGTCTGGGTCTACATCCTCAGGTTACCGGCCATATTGAACAAATTCTGGGTGTATAGTCCGTGTTGAGCCGCATGATCGACTATATATATTTATCACCATGATAAAAGTAACGCATCAAACAGGAGAATATTATGGGTCTACTGAGTTTTGCAAAAAATATCGGAAAAAAACTCTTTCACAGGGAAGAGGAAGCATCGGAGAAGATTGCCGCCTATATCGAAGAAGATAATCCCGGTGTAAGTAACCTGCAGGTAACTGTTGCAAATGGTGTAGCATCGCTCAGCGGTGAAGCCGTGAGTTCCGAGGCACTGGAAAAAGCAGTGCTGATGGCCGGAAACGTCCACGGTGTCAGTGAAGTGAAATTTGATGGAGTTGTTGCACCTGTTGCCGTTGAAAAGGTTGAATATTATGAAATTGTTTCCGGAGACACTCTTTCCGCAGTTGCAAAAAAATATTACGGCAAAGGTTCGGCGTACATGCGTATTTTTGAGGCAAATCGAGAGGTCATCAAGGATCCGGATAAAATATACGTCGGCCAGAAAATTCGTATTCCAATTGATTGATCCGTGATTGTATTAAGATATTCAATCGCAACGTACCCTTAAAGAATAAGGGTTTTCTTTAAGCCGACCGCACGCCGGGATCAGGATAAAAATAAAAACCACTCCATTTAGGTGTTTTTTTATCCGCGAAAAACAAAAGTAATCGGAGGGATCAGGCAATGACCATAAAATCATCATTTACCGGGCAGGAGTGGAAGAAATTGCTGCAGGCACCGGGCGCTGCCGGTATTTACATCATGATGGCTGACCCAAGTTTTGTTCTTGGCAGCATGAAAGAGGCCCTTGCCGTTTCCTCTGGAATTCTGGCAAAAGAAAAGGAAAGCAACTGCGAACTCCTGTCTGCTTTGCTTGCCGAATTCAAAGAAAAGGAAATGTTAAAACAGGCGCAACTGAAATTTGAGAAAAAAGATCTTGAGACTATTCGACAGACATCCCTTGATGCCTTGTCTCAGGCCGCGCAGATTCTTGACCAAAAAGCCACCCCTGAAGAAGCTGCCGAAATCAAGGACTGGCTTTATGATGTGAGCGTCAAGGCTGCTAATGCCGCAAGAGAAGGGGGATTTCTCGGTTTTGGCGGGACCAAAGTCAGCGACAAGGAAAAAGTAGCCTTACAGGAAGTTGCCGACGTCTTTGCCATAAAAGCCTGACATCCATTTCCCAGCGCTGCCCCGGATTGAAAAAACAAAGGGATGATTTTGTCCAAAAATCATCCCTTTGCCGTGTATCCGATTCAGGTACACACTACTCCCCTGTACTTTTTTTTTCCTCCTCGTTACGCAAACGGTCACGTTCCGCTTTAAGTGCAAGATACTCCCTTTCCGCGTCCTTCAATGATTCATCCTGCCGGGCCTTGATCTCTTTAACCTTTGCGTCGATTTTTTCTTTCTTGATCGTCATTCCCTGGGCGCCAAACAACGTATTGGCCAGGTAAGAGAAGGAAAACAACATGAGTTCGACATCATCTTCTTTAATCTTTGCAACAGTCTCGTCATCAAGCTCGTAGGTATCAAGGAACGAACTCTCAAAAATAAACCGTCGAAAACTATCCAAATCCGTTGAGGCCATAAAAAACATGCGTTTTGCCGCCTCTGACAGAGTCGCCTGATAACCAAAAGATTTCCGTCGCATCACAAGCCGTAGCCATTCTTTGTTCAATTCATCGCGTTTATCAACGCCCTGATCCTTACGCCATTCACGGATAGTCCACTGCTTCGGCTCCTCAAATCCCTTGCAATGCGGCTCCTTGACAAGAAAGAAAAATTTATCCTCCTTGGCGTCATCAGTCCCCCCCTCATGAAAATCAGCCATTCCCACAGGGTAATAACGGCAGGCTGTTGGCCTGTCATTATACACGGTGCATCCTTCAGGAGTAACAAAAGGGCAGGCTTTTTTATCTTCGGTCAACTTGATCCGCACTCCGGGCATATCGGTTTTCTCCAGAAAAGTTGGTTCCGTATACCTGGTAATAAATTCATGCGCAGGGATACCGAGGCGTTCACGAAGAATAAGAATGTCGTAAGGAGTAAGAATAATTTTAATATTATGGCAACATGCAGTAAAACAAGGCACCCCGGGATGACATTCAAACTTGAGCGATGAATCAAGGGTAAGCTTTTCCGGCTGAATGTGTGATGGATTCTTATCCGTGCTTTTAAAAAAATCATTTTTTTGATCTTGAACTTGTTCCTCACTCATGGTGATGCACCTCTCCTCTATGTGGGTTATATATTACTGAAGTAATGTATTTATTTCGTCTGTTTTGCGGTGGATCTCAATAACAGGTTCATTAATGCACAAGCTGTATATATTACCATCACAAGTCCACCTGTCAAACCCAAAGCGAGGGGACAATGCTTTTTAAAGAATTTATTCATGTCACCTCATCAGTATGGCCGGATCAAACTTTGGGCTACAACCATAACGAAACAATGAAAATTGTTCAAAAGCCCTGACTAAAAACGATCCTTTTTATATAATTTTTTCTACAAACAATGCCGGCTTGCTATTTCAATGAATAATGCGTATAAAAAGGAAAAGGAATACTCTCTTTACAGAAAACAAAGAATAAGAATGGCGGCAATAGAAAGCAGCATAACGAATTGCATGCTCATTTAAAGACATATCCAATGAAAAAAATATTTTCTCCCTCCATAGATTTCAAAAACGTTGACACCTTAATTTACCACCTGCCCGATGGCCCGGCCTTATCCGTCAACATGAACAACTTTGAAGAGCTGTTCGATCTGGAAATGGAAATCGGGGAGATCTGCGACACTTCCGATATAGACGGCGTGGTGCATTTTTTCCCAAAAGGCAACGCATAATCCATAGTTCTCAATATATATCTGGACCTCTTCCTGTCGATATCACGACTGATGGGCATATCCATACCTCCCTGTGCAATCATGCCAGCGGGGAAATGGAAGAATATATCATCTCTGCTCTTACTCGCGGGTTACACCGAATCACCTTCCTTGAGCATCTTGAGGTTGCAATCCTCTCCAATCGCCGAACATGGCTCAGGCCCGAAGATTTTGGAGAATATTTTCGGCAGGGAAGAATACTGAAGAAAAAATACGGGGATCGGATTGACATTGAGCTTGGAGTGGAAGCTGGTTTCAACCCTGAGGCCATCGAGGAGCTTAAACAACAATTAACGGCCTACCCTTGGGACACCATTGGCTTATCCTATCATTTTTATGCTCATAACTCCCACCACTACAACATGGTCAGCCGAAAGAGGTCGGACCTGTCCACCCTGACAAAAATCGGAACACATCAGGTCATGGAAGACTATTTCAATGGATTACTCCATGCCCTGCACTCTCTGGACTGCGATAAAATCTGTCACCTTGACGCAGTTCTCCGTCACTCCCCTGATCTTCATTTCAGCACAAAACACTGGCAACTGATTGATGAACTCCTTCTCCTCATGCGAAAGAAAGGAACAATGCTTGAAATTAATACCTCAGGTTTCGTCATCCGCAACGAACCGTACCCCTGCAAACGAATCATTGATCGGGCAATTACATTGGGCATTCCACTTGTTGTCGGCTCAGACGCACATCATCCCGACCAGGTAGGACGCTTCTTTGACCGATTAGATGATTGGTTTGAAGAACACACGTAACCATTGGCCAATGTCAGAAAAATGTGAGACCCTCTGTGCTATAGTCATTGCAAGCCAAGTAAAAAAAGGAATTATGCAGCATTTTTGACCGCGAACGATGGAGGGGAATCATGAATAAAAATATTGAAGGACGGACTGAACAATGGCTGAACGTTTCCGCCCATATCCTGACGGAAAAACCCGACCGATTACAGCATTGTATCCTTGAAATCTACAAAAACAAACCGGAATTAGGCTGTTACGCCACAGAACTGGCACAACTGCGAATGATCGGACCGCTCATGGAAAACAATCTTTTACAAATCTGGAACGCAAAAACAGTCGACAGTATCGACCGGATCATCCGACAAAACTGCCATGATCAACCAGCTGACAGGGCTCTTCTTTTTCTTGCCAAGCTGGTAAAATGGAAGATTGAACCGATGCAAACCACTCACTAAGTCATCAGTAAATGAATCAAGGGATCACTGTATCTCTCGAGCAATCAGTATTGTAAATGATGGGGCCTGATTGCGTGGTAAGGACAAAAGAAGCAGACCTCTTCAAGTCATTTTGCCGGCCATGAAAAAACGTCTCTTCTCTCCTGCCTCAGTTTACCAAGGAACAGGTGCGTATTAATCAATATAATCAAGTAACCGAGATAAACTTACCCATGGCCGCCTTAAGCGTATCTGCGTTAAACGGCTTGATCAAAATATCATTTACACCGGCTCGTTCGGCCGCCTCATGGTCCTGAGTGTCGCTCTGGGTCGTCACCATAACAACAGGGAGTTCTTCCGCATTGTATTTTTTTCGAATTCCCTCAGTCAACTGAATGCCCGAGATTTCCGGCATATTTAAATCCGTCAGCAGCAGCGCTGGTTTTTCATTTTTTAGCCACTCCAAAGCACCGGCCGGAAATTCAAACAACACCGGTTCAAAACCGAGTTCATGCAAAGTTGCCTTGTAAATATTTAGAATCATTCTTGAATCATCAACAGCACAGATTTTAACCTTTGCGGCGCCACTCTCTACTTCGCCACCGGCTACTCTGGCGGCAAACTCATCATGCCTGTTTTTCTTCAGCAAGGCAATGTAATGGTTTCTGGTGTCCTGGTGGCTGTGCGGCAGATAGATCAGGGCCATTTCCTGGAAATAATCCTCGCCGGCAAGGTTTAGAAAAATATTATCGACCTGGGCATTGGTAATAATCTTGACAATATGCCGGGCTTCTTCATCCTTGTTCCGGATCATATTTTTGATTCCCGCGGCAAGAATCTCGTTAAAATTCCGGTCAATGGCCCGGGCCGCGGCAACACAGACATGGTCCTCCTTATCCGTCAATCCTGCCGCCAGAGTATAAGCGCCCTTACGCAGCGGAAGCAAGGCCAGCGCCTCATACGCCGCAAACCTGACATTAGCATTTTTAGGCACCGAATCAAGCAGGTTACGTATAGGCATGATCGCGCTCTCATCACCGATATCACCCAGTACATTTAAGGTATGAACAAGAAAATCGTCATCCGTTTCCTTGAGATTTTCAATGAGGACCGGCACGGACTTCACTCCGATCCGGATCAGTTCATCCTTGGCATAAATACGCATATGCGCATGATGAGAGCGCAACGTATCATTTAGTTTTTCCAGAGAAACCTGGTCTTGCACATCGGCAAAGATACCTAAAATAAGCAGGTCAAGCTCGTTATCCGTGCCCATCCGTTCAGCGAGGCGATGCATGGCGGTCGGGGTTCCCACCTGACCTAAGGCATGGATGGAAGTGATTATCAACTCCCGGTCAGCAGCATACAGGTAATCAGTCAGGGTATTGACACTTTGTGGATCTCCAATCAAGCCCAGTGTTTCAATAATCAATTTTAAAATGTCATTATCATCGGTCTCACCAAGAAGCTCGATGAGTGCTGGAGTTGCCTCATCAAGCTTCAATTCACCTGCCGTCTCAATCATAACGGTTTTATCCAGAATCACAGGGTTACGCAGCCCATCGATAAGCAGCTCAGGATAGGCGATCAGGTGGGAAATAAGGGTCTCGCGTATCACCGGCAGTTCCATTGCCAGATCGGGAAAAGTAGTCAGGACATGGTTGAGCAATGGAATGGTAAATTCGGCATCCGCCCTGGCAAGCTCATACAACAGCCGGTTCTGCGTCGTCTTATCCACACTGCTAAGATGATCAAGGACCAGGCGGGCTTTCAGTGAATCACCGGTCTTGATGTTCGCCTGGATTTCCTCAATCATATGCTCTTCATTCAGTTCCGCCATAAAATCTCCTCGGATCGATACCTGCTGCCGGTTGGTTCTCACTTCCTAAAAAGCAGCTAATTGGTGTTTTTTATTTGGGGTACCAGTCTACTCCGATACGGCGGACCACATTAAATCCACCACTTAATACCATGGTATTCTTTTGACCAATATGGTCAAGAAATATTTGTACCTCATAAGAACGAGTCCCGGCATCACAGATGATGATTATGGTTTTATCTTCGGGAACCTCGGCCTGCCGGCCGCGTATTTCAGCATAGGGTACGGCCACCCACCTTTTCGGACCAAACTTTTCGACAAAGGGACCTGATTCAAGCGGGTGCCGTATATCCAGAGCAACCCAGTCCGGCTCAAGAGAGAAATCTTTCATCCAGGCCAGGAAACGGTCCATATCAACTTTACGTAAGCGATTGGCGCAGAGATTATCGGCAACAAAGGCCGCTGCATTGATGGAGTCAATAGCCGCAGAAAAAGGAGGAGCATAGGCCATTTCAGCATCTCTGAAATCCTCTATGACGGCATTGTTTGTGATCATGACCGCAGCCGCATCAATGCGGGCGGAAACGGAATCGTTCATGACGCCAAATCCCTGCATGCCAAGTACCCTGCGACTACTGCGATCAAAAACCAGCTGATAAACCGCAATGGCCTCTCCCGGAAAGAAATGGGCGCGGTCCGAGGGGGCGATCAGGGCATAATCTGCATCAAAGCCCTCACTGAGCGCCACCTCATAGGAAATGCCGGTAGCACCAATACAACGATCAAAAGCCTTCATGATAAAAGACCCGACAACCCCCTTAAACCGACTGGCAAGACCTGCCATGTTATCGCCGACAATACGCCCTTCACGATTGGCAAGTGAACCGAGAGGAGCGTAGGTCTCCTTACCTGTGATTAGATTAGTAACGGCAATACAATCGCCGGCCGCGTATATATCCGGATCACTTGTCTGCAAGCGCTGATTAACCACAATCCCTCCCCAGGAAGCCACACTCAGCCCGGCTTTCTGGGCCAGTTCACTGCGAGGACGAACTCCAGCGGCCATAATCACGAGATCCGCCTCAAGTATCCTCTCCGGTGTCTGCACGCCGGTGACTTTACCGTTTCCATCCCCTAAAATGGCGGAAGCCCCCTCATTGATATAGACCGCAACATTTTTTTCCTGCAAATGAGTTTTCAGCATGGCGGCAAACTGCCAATCGACAATACGCGGTAAAAGTTGCGGCATAAACTCAATCAAAGCGGTTTCAACTCCCCAGAGATCGGTCAAGGCCTCAGCCATCTCCACCCCTATCGCACCTCCGCCTATGACAACAGCCCTGGAAACCAGTCCCTTGGAGATACGCTGTTTAATCTCAATAGCCTTATGCAAATTAGCGATGGTAAATACCCCGTCCAGGCCGGCGCCGTCAATGGGCAGGACAAAGGGTCTGGCCCCGGTGGCCAGCATTAACTTATCATAGGGCAGCTCCAATTGTTTCCCGGTATCCAGATTTTCAGCCTGGATAACCTTGTTTTTCCGATCAATCGACAGGGCCTTGGTCCGAATCAACACCTCCAACCCCTTGGCCTTTTCAAAAAATGGAACATCGCGGACCATATGAAAACTGGTTGAACGTAATTCAGCCTCGTCGGAGACATCACCACAGACATAATAGGGAATCCCGCAGCCGCCGTAAGAAATCAGATTATCCTGGTCGACCACTGTAATGTCCCATTCCGGCTGCAACCTTTTAAGATGGCAGGCTGCCTTGGGCCCGGCTGCGACCGCTCCGATGACAACAATTTTTTTATGCATTGCTCTCCCCCGTAAAAAAATCATTCCTATTCCATGTAACCAGCATAACTGAATCAAATTATCGGGATACAGCCGCAACTAACACTGAAAGCAGCGAACTGCCTGCGCCTTAAAGACCACGTTCAGATAAGATCAGTGAACTTTTCGCCACAGACCCTACAAAATCCGCCAATCTCCTCTACCTATTTTTTTGTATGCCGATACAGCCGGATATGCATCTTCTCCATGGTCACAAGGCCCTCGCCGATAACCGGATCAATAATCTCAAGAAAATCCTCAAGCAACTCCTGCTCATCAATCAGTTCTATGATGACGGGCAAATCCTCGGACAGACATAAAATCGAAGCGGTTTTTATCCTTGAATTCGCCCCATAGCCCATCATTCCACGGGTGACCGTTGCCCCTGCAATACCACATTCCCTGGCCTTGATAACAATCCATTCGTAAAGATGTTTCCCCTCATGGCGACTGCTCTCACCAATGATAATACGCAACAAACTGCCTTCCTGTGGAAGTTCCATATCTATCTCCAGATGCCGGCTGCCAGGATGCGACCAATCCAGACCATACCCACGCCGACAAAAACCTGAATACCGGCATTCATGACCGCCAGATCAATCCTGCTTTCTCGCAAAAGCCCCAGGGTTTCATTGCCGAAGGTTGAAAATGTTGTAAAGGAGCCAAGCAAGCCGATAAGGATAAACGATCTGATCTCCGGGGAAAAAAACGATCTGCTTTCAACAAGAAAGGTGAGAAAACCGATGATAAAACATCCTGTTATATTAACCGCCATGGTACCAAATGGAAAAACAATGGAACCACTGCGATATTGAACCCAACTGCTGACAAGATAACGCAGCACTGCGCCGACAAAACCACCTGCACCGATAATACTGAGTCTGATAACCATTTCCATGAGAGACTACAGTTTCAGGCCCTTAAACAATCCCGGCACAAATTTTTCCACCTGCTTTTTGATGGCCTTTTCTGCGGCCTTTTTCGCGGCCTGTCCGGCAAGGTCCGAAAACGCTTCCGTGATCAGGTCCCTGTTAAAATTCGGTTTCTTTAAAGTCCCGCGAATGGGAACCTTGATGGTTGTTCCTTCCAGAACTCTTGCCCCTTCCCGACCAATCAGCTTCTCCGTCACCGGGATCTCCAGCAGATAGTCAAGGGTCTGATCCATCCCCACTGAACCGCTGATCGTCATTTCAGAATCCGCCACCAGAACCTTGACCGGCGTGCACCCAATCCGTCCCTTTTCTCCTACACAGGTAATTTCACTCTGTTTGAGCGTTAAGGTCTGCTCATGAACCTGCAAAAGCCGGAGAACCTCCTGCAGGACCCCGCGACTATCAAGAGAAATTTTACTGATATCAAAAACGGTGGCAAATCGGGCCTGCTTTTTACCATCAGGCCCGACGGGCCAATAGAAGTTATCCATCCGGGCGCTCACGGTTCCACTTGGCCGGGCCAACACCCCGAACAGGGGATGGAGCTTTGCCAGCACCCCGTCCGCAAACGGTTTGTCAATATGTACATCCTTGAGGATCCGTGCTCCATCAGGCATGACGATATGCGGTGGCTTAGCGGTCAGGCGGTAGGTCGTATCCAGTTCAAGGCGGCCACCATTAAGCGCTCCATGCAACCCTCCCTGCAACACACCCTGAGCAAGCGAAACAGGGAGAGAAAATTGCTCGGCATCAATCCCGGACCAGGTCATTTTATCCATCAAGAATGATGTGGAGAATTGCCCTGTTTCCAAGCTTTTTTTACCAAGCGGCATGTCGACGGCAAAATGTTGCTGTCTGCGGCCACGCATGACCACATCCTGACCGGTAAAACTTTTAAGCAACCTGCTCACAGCTGAAAAATCAACGGATTGCTCACCTTGAAGAACAAGGCGACTGCCTTTTGATCGATGCAGCATGCCCGCCGCCTGCAGGGAAAACGGTGGTGTGAACAGTTTCAGTTTATTTATTTTCAGATCACTATCCGCAAGCAGGCCGTTGCTCTGCAGGGACAGACGAACCTGTTCATCATGAAAAATTTTTTTATCATCCCGGCTCATTCGACACTTGGGAACCAGTAGCTTCAGAGTGAGGGGATACGATCCTCCTTGTTGATCAGCCTGAAGTTCAAACTGACCCTGTCCTGAAATCTGAATTTTTTTCTGCCGGTCGGTACCTGTCGGCAACAAGGTATAAAGCCTGGCGAGATCAGCTCGACCTTGCAAATCAGCCCGCCAGGAATGTGGAGCATCTTTTAGATTATTCACCAGCAGTTCATCAAGATTCAGATCGATAAGCCCACTGCGCACCCGTATATCGTGGACAGTTAAACGATGTTTTTGTCCGTCAAAGGTTGCAAATCCGTTTTCTCCGCCGTTCCAGGCCGCCCGGCTTTTTACCACTTGGAGCTTACGGACGACAACCGGAGACTTGCTGTCCACGATCGGTTTTTTGGTTTGCACAATAAGTTTTTTTTCCCGAACCGTTGTCTTCCCCTTGGTAAACACCAGGTCACCTACCTGAGCGTCAAGACCTCGCAGGACAACCTGATTTTTTGCTAAAAAACCGACGACGACCGCATTCAGTTCACCGGACAGAGTTGTCTTTTGCGGCAGCATCTGCAAATTATGCAGGAGCCTGGAAAGACGACCGAGTTGTACACGGGTGGAAAGATCGTAATCGGTGGCAACCCCTATTTTCTGTCGGGTTAGGCCAGTTGCCGCAAGAGAAAAAGTTCCCGGCCAGATAGAACCATCCAGCTTGACATTCGCGCTTCCCTGGCCCTGCAGCCAGGTGTTCGGGGCCGACAGCCTTCCGTTTACCTGAAAGGGCGATCCAGGCAGGATACTCTTGCCCTCCCTGGTAAGTGAAAGCTCCGGACTCTCTGCTTGAAATTCCACAAGATAACGTTTTGTGTCATCAAGTTTTGATGTCGCCCGTGCAGAGAGTTGACCACTACCGCTCCAGGGCAATGAAAAAAGCTTGCTGATCTCACGATCGGCCTTTATGAGATCAACCGTGGCATCCAAGGAAAAATCAGCGAGAGAACCTTTGCCCTGCAACCGGGCAAAGGATGTTGTCATCTCCAGATTATCAACTGTTATTTCATTTCCCGACTGCGCGGCTGAAAATGAAAGTGTTGCCGCCTTACCCCAGGAAAAGGGACGATTATTCAACATACCGGCCATTTTGTCGACAGCAGCATCGGCTATTAATTGCTGTTTTAAACCTTCCCGTGTCAACTCACCGGAAAAGGTCAATGCACCGGTACTTACCGAGGCACCCTGCTGTACCTTTAAAAGATGGGGAAACTGGGTAAAGAAAAAGGGAAGTTGCACCGAGCCGCTAAACCGGGCCTGGCCATTATCACCATCAAAACTACCCGTAGCAGCGATTGTACCGGGATCACCATTAATATCCAAATGTGTCAGGTACCAGTTGTTTTTGTCTTTTTTGCCACCATCTATACGAACCACCATTTTCTGTAACTGAGGATGATCCTTCTTGAGTACACCACCGGACAGATCAAGATTTGAGCAATCAAGATTGCCGACAACATCAAGTTTGTCCCGGCCCGCACCGCTGAATGTCAACTCACCATTCAACAGACCTGCACCGGTAGGGACATTGCCCTGCCGGGCGGCGATGGTCAACAGGGGGGCGATCTGAAAATCTGATACCTTAAGATGCATACGGGTAACAAGAGTGTCCAGTATATCCTGCTGACGTGCGGGCAGGTTGATAAAACCATCGGCCGTCAATTTCCCCTGCTCATCTTTGCCAAGCCAGTGCAGATCATACTTCACCGTTCCTTCGGCAAGAGAAGCGGAAAGCGAAATACTCCCTTCCGGCACGGCATTAACGGCTTCCTTTCCCTGAATAACCACCCTGCCCTCCTGAACGACAAGCTTAACGGCAAGGGTATCCCAAAACGGACTCTTTCCCGCATCAACGGTATTAACAGGTGATGATTGTTTTATCGCAGGAGACTGTGATTGGGTTTTCTCGGCGGAGACCGTCGAATTTCCGGACTGCTTTTCAGCTTGCGATCGACTTGTAAGGGTCAAAATCGGGGTCTGTATCCGAAAGATACCGAGGTTTTTAGGTGCAGCCAAAAGAGCCAGCAGACCATGGTCACCTGTTATCTGATCAACTGTAGCCTGCAGGCCATGCTCAGGATCAGAATATGTCACGGCGGTACAACTTGGCCCCTGCCACCAGCCGACATTGAAGTCTTTAACCTGCAGGGTTATCCCGGGCCGGGTATTGACTCGATCAAGTATCTTTTTTAAGACAAAGTCAGAGGAAAGCAGGACAGGGAGAAAAAAAAGAAGGACACAGGCAACAAGCCCGATACTGACACTAAAAATGAGGATTTTTTTTTTCACGGCTACCTATGGGGTTGACTGCGAACACTTGAAAAATTATCTTGCCGTGAAATTCAGGACTTGTCAATACCCTTCTTTACCCGGAAAACAAACTTTCTCACAACCTGACGGCAGTGTTTCTTAAATGAACCCTCTCTCCGGCAAGGACTACAGGGGAAAAAACATGAAAACAAGTGCCATTCCGAACACTATGATGCCTTGAAAAATCCGTATTTTCAGGTGGGCACAGCTTGACTGAAGACGGGCGCGAGGTACACGAAAAAATGAAAACCAGTTACCGTGATGATACCCGCAAGACAATCGATATTGTATATTCACAGCCTTAAAGAAATCAAATATTTTTATCGTCTGTGAGGCTGTCGTCAATGATCTGCTGTAATTCTTTCCTGCGTTTTTGGTAGCAATCCGGGCAGAGACCGTGACTCATCGCTGAACCGGTGGTTTTGCTTAAATATTTCTCTATTGTCACCCACCCGCCATTACCTTGCTTGCAATCATTGTTATCACGAATTTTCTTGCATTCACTGCAAATCGACAGGATGTCCTCATAGAGATCCAGGGTGTGCTGCATATCCTGTTTTTTAAAAGTCCTGGCAACCCGGACAAGTAATTTCTGATGGTTATAGGGTTTAAGCAGATAATCCTCGGCACCTGCTCGAAGAGCAGCCACTGCTGAATCCAGTTCGCCATACCCGGTCAAAATAAAAACACTACTGTTTTTATCCTTGTTTTTTGCACATCTTAAAACCTCTAAACCATCAATGCCCTCCATCATGAGATCAGTAATGATCAGATCATAGCCGGTATCAAGCATGGAAACAGCCTCTTCTCCGGATGCAGCCGTATCAACCTCGTATCCCTCATCAAGCAGGTTCAATTCCAGAATCTTGCGGATAATTGCCTCATCATCAACAAGTAATATCCTTTTCTTCATAAGAGGTCTCCTTCACGATGTTGCAGTTGCGATCCTAATGCTTTTGCAGCACCTCAAGACGCAGTCGCTGCCGGTCATCAAAGAGCTTTCTGCAAGTCAGGGTTATGGCGGTTATGACGCCGAATCCGGTGCCGGCGCAGATTAAAAACATGATGAGAATCTGGTACTTGACCGCATCCATGGGTGAAGAACCGCCAAGAATCTGTCCGGTCATCATCCCCGGCAGACTGACCAGGCCGGCCGCGGCCATGGAATTAATGATGGGAATCATGCCTGAGCGCATGGCCTGCTGCCGAATTTCATGAATTGCCTCCAGGCTTGTCTGACCAAGAAGCAGCCGCTGCTCAACAATCCGGCGCTGCTGCCACAGGGTTTCCGTCATCCGGTCCATGGAAAGCGCTATCCCGTTCATGGTGTTACCCAACAGCATTCCAAGCAGGGGAATGGCATACTGCGGAGTATACCAGGGATCTTTGGCAATGACGACGGCCAGAGCAAAAAAAGCGACGGCAAAGGAAGAAACAAACATGGAACCGGTGCCCAGAAACCAACCCTGCAAGCCGCGAATCCTCCTATGCTGCCGGGCAACGACTTCACGACCCGCAACAAGGAGCATGACCATGGAAATGGTAAAGACAAAAATAAAATTGGCATGGGTAAAAAGAACCCGAAGAACCTGGCCGATAAAAAGCAGTTGCACAGTGGTGCGCAGGGCGGAAATTGCCAGCCTTTTTTCCAGGCCAAGCCGCAGACGCCAGCTTAAGATACCCAGCGCCAGGACAAGCATGGCGGCAAGACTTAAATCAAACGGGCTTAATGGTTTAACACCCATCGTTTTCCCCATATGCAGTCAGTTTACCGTCCGGATGCATGTAAAGACAGCGGTCGGCCACCCGGACGAGTTGATCAGGATCGTGACTTACCCAGAGCAGCGGGACGTTATTGTCGCAGCCATATTCGAGAAGCAGTTGCTCTACATTTGTGATATTGACGGCATCAAGACTGGCCGTGGGTTCATCAAGCAGCAAAGCGCCGGGCCGGTTTTCCAGCATGCGGAGGATGGCCAGCCGTTGTTTCTCTCCCGTGGAAAGCCGGCTGACCTGCCACCCTCCCACCTCAGAGTCAAAGCCTAACTGAGCAAGATAATCCTTTGAGATAGCGGAAAAATTTTTAAAATGTTCCTCTACCGTATCCAACCACCAGGAACTCTCAGCCGGCAGCATGGCAACGGATTTTCGCCACTGCGGGGCCGGGACATCCGCACACTCCATCTGGTCCAACCGCATGGAACCACCATGGGGGTCAAGATCGGCAATGGCGCGAAGGAGAAGGCTCTTACCGGAGCCTGAAGCCCCCTGCAGACCGACACACTCGCCGCCGTTAATCTGTAGAGAATAAGGCCCCCGGTCACGGAAGGTCAGGTTATGAATTTCAAGCCGGCCCATGAATTTGTGTCAAAAAAAGTCTTCAGTTTTAATCTGTAATTTCAATGAATTCCTTGCATCTTTCGACAACAGATCGACAATGTATTCAGCTATGACTTCAGCGCCGTTTTCCCTTTTGCCGGACCTGGCCCGCAGGGTAAACAATTCCGGAAGCTGTCGCAACCATTTGCCGGTCTTAAAATCAAGCGCAGAAATTTCCAGTCCTGCCCTTTTTCGTTTGATAAAATCGACAAGAACACCGGACTCACGAAAGGAATCACGGCGAATATACCCAAAAGGCACCCCGGCGCTATACACCTCGGCCAGGGTCGAATAGCCTGTCTTGCCGACAACAAGATCAGATGCGGCTATCAGATCGGGATGATAGAACGTTGAATCTTGCGCAAGCAAGCGGATATTTCCTTCAATTTTCACTGCTGCTCCTTTTCCGGCCAACACAAACACTGCTGCTTTTTCCTGTTGTAACGGCCCGACCGCGTATTCGTCCCCAACAACACCGCCCATGGTTATCAGGATAAGTTTATCCTCATCACTCACCCGTAGCCGCCTGCGAATCTCCGCCCGGGTTTTTCGCCTTGATCGACTGACGGGAGGCACGGTTTTTACGCCCGCAGTTACCCGACAGACCGGTGCGGTCTGAATATGATAGTTTGCCCTGCAATATATTTGCCGGAGATAGTCGATATGGGCTTCCAGGGCCTGGAATTCATCAAGATACCGGGCATAAATCCAGTCCCAGGTAAAGTTTTCAATAAGCAGCGAGGGAATGCCGATCCTTTCAGCCGTGACAATGCCAAGCGGCGCAATATCACAGAAAATAAGATCGCAGGTGGAAAACAGACGCACGGCATGGGCAATACATGCATCGGAGAGGGGATAAAAATCCGCCAGTGCGCGCAGGGTGGCCTGCATATCTTCGTCAAGCGAGCTTTTCTGCACCAGACCGACATCGGTGGTCAGCCGGTTATAACTGAAAGGGACGGAAAGGGATTGGCTAAAAAACCAGCGGGGAACGGTAGTGACAATAATAAACTCCGCCGGGACAAGCTTTGCCACTGCCTCCATGACCGCGGCAGCCCTGGCAGCATGACCAAAACCATGCGGGGTTATACAACAGCCGATACGCAGGACCATAGATCAAACCCGCTTCCGGGAAGGCAACACAACAGCCTCCTTATTTGGTTCCTCCATCTTCACCGCTCGTTTGCGTCGTTTCCAAATCCGGAGCATTATCCGGACCCGGCAGAATTACAGTAAAAACGCTGCCCTCACCCACCCGGCTTTCGACGGCTATTTTTCCCTGATGTTTCTCAACAATATTTTTCGCAATGGCCAGGCCAAGCCCGGAACCCCTGTTTTTATCGGTAAAGAACGGCGTGAAAATCTGCGCCTTTTTTTCCTCATCCATGCCAACACCGGTATCGGCAACCGTCAGAATCACAGTACCCGTTTCCGGATCAGAGCCGGTGGTAATCGTCAATGTTCCTTTCTCCGGCATGGCCTGCAATGCGTTAAATATAATATTGAATAGAACCTGATAGATCTGCTCGCTATCCATGCTTATCGCCGGCAGATCAGGATCAAGGGTTATCACCGGTGTAACATTTTTTTTCTCAAATTCCTGTGCAAAAAACCTGGCAATACGCTCCACCAGCACATTCATGGATTCGGGCTGCAACGAAGGTTCCCTTGGCCGGGCAAAATCAAGAAATTCCCGAACAATATTATCAAGCCGAGTCGTCTCCTCAACAATAATATCCGTCAGATGTTCACTGCCGGGCGCGACTTTTGCGATGCGTTTACCCAGCATCTCAGCCGTTGACCGAACAATACCCAGGGGATTTTTAATTTCATGGGAAACCGCGGCCACCATCTTGCCAAGAGTCGCTAACCGCTGCGCCTCACCCAGTTTTTCTTCAAGACGCAATCGTTCCCGGGCCCGTTCGGCCATAATCTTATTGGCCCGGATCACAATAACCGTGAGGATAGCAAAGAGAATTCCCATGATCATCAGCGAGAGGAAGATTATCCTTCCCTGCAGGCCGATAATTGCACGTAAATCAGCGGAAAGGTCCTGGACGACCTCAATCACGCCCATTATTTCACCGGATCGTTCCCCGGTGCGGTCTTCCTGGCGGAAGGGAACGTAGGTTTTCAGGGTGCAGTAAACAGTCGGGGCTCCGGGAAGCAGACTGAACAGCGAACCACTGCTGACCAGCACGGAATTATCGTCGCCCTTTTTCGCCTTTTCATATTCAAGCCCGCCCATGTTTTTTCTACCCACCATCTCCGTAATGGTGGAATAGGAAATAATATTTTCCCGGGAATCAAAAATCGTCACTGAATCAATATGCATGCCACGGGTAATATTGCGGACAATTCCGTCCAGCCGTCTAAACTGCCGTTCATCAGACAGGGCTATACGGCCATAACGGACAACGGTCGGCAACACAAACTGCAAAAAGACCTGCCGGTTGAGATTTTCCGCAAAAAGCTGCGAATAAGCCTCGCTGCGTTTTAACAGTACATGCCTGGCATTGTTTGCCAGTATCCAGGAAAGGAGAAGGGAAGCGCAGAAAATGAGGACCAGACTGATAAAGGAAAAATACTTGACCAATTCAAAAGGAAGAAGCCCTTCACCACCTGAGCGTTGAAACCATCGCCCTCGGCGCAACTGGTTAACCGCAGCCGCCGCAAAGCCCGCGCAACGCTGACACAGCCCGGGAACAGCACACGTTTTTCCGGCAGGCAGTCTCTGTTGTATTGCTGCCAGTATTGCTGTAAGATCAAATTTCCAGCGCATCACCACAGACTCCACATCTTTTACAGCAGCTGGTGTCGCATGGAACCGTTGTTTTTTCCCTGAGCGCCCGCTCAAGTTCCCGGTAGAGATACCCTTCTGCAATCCCGTGGTCAAGCACCTCCCAGCACATCATTTCTCCTACAGACCGCGGCCGAACGGCATACTGCCAACTGGAAAGGCCATACGCCCGCATTGCCTGTTTAAATGTGTATTTCCCCGTGCCGATGTCAAGCAATACATCAGCGAGCCGCCGGTCCCCACGGGAAAAAACCGCCTGCTCAAGCACCCGTTCCGGCCGATCAACCTTCAGTTGTATATTGGGCAGTTTTTTTATCATCCTGCGAAGATACCTGATTTTTTTCTTTAATGCCAGCACCGCTGTAGAAGCGCTTTTATCCGCCAGAGCCTGTTCTGTGGAAAGACCGCCATAGGAGAGATACTGAAAAGGTGTCCAGGGCTTGGGCACAAAAGAATTAACCGAAAGTGTCAGCTCGGGCATGCGGCCCTGTTTTTTTGCCGGCGCCAATATAACTTGCCGCATGCGGCCAAGCATCTCAATCAATTCAGCAAGATCCGCCTCGGTCTCCGTAGGCAGCCCGATCATGACGTAAAGTTTTAAATGGACAATACCGGCCCGGACAAGTTTTTCCGCCGCCGAAAGAAGATCTTTCTCTAAAAGGCCTTTATTAATGACCCGCCGCAGCCGCTCTGAAGCGCCATCCGGTGCAATAGCCACCGATTTTAGATTGGATATGGCCAGCAGGTCGAGAAGTTGAGGGCTGATGCGGTCCGCGCGCAATGAGGAAAAGGACAGGGCGCATTGCTGCTCCTGCAGGATTGCGGCAATATGATCCAGGGTAACACCATCGGCCATTTCCATGCCTAACAGGCCTACCCGATTGACATGGGGCGGCCGGTTATTGATAGCGGCAACAATGGCCTTCCCCGTCCAGAGACGCGGGGGGCGATAGATAAACCCTGCGGCGCAGAAACGGCAGCCCCGGCTGCAGCCCCGGCCAAGTTCCGTCATATACATGCCTAATTCCGCAACCGGGGACATCTGCATGGAGTGGGCGGCGCAGGTTGCCTCCTGCTGTACGATCTTTTTTACGCGGACCGGGGCGCCTGAATCGACAATGATTTTCTGTACCCGGCCATCGTTATCATACAAATAGGTATACAAAGAGGGCACATAACAGCCCCTGACAGCAGCGCATCGGGAAAGGAGGTTCCTCCTTTTCACGCCTTTCATGATCCCTGTGGATAGTTTCGCAAAGACATCGGCAAGCACCGGTTCCGCCTCACCGATAACCATGAGATCGGCAAAAGGGGCGACAGGCTCGGGATTCATGAATATGGCGACTCCGCCAAGAATGACCAGAGGCGCCCCGGGAGCAATGGTCTGCGGCCGGTTAGCTGCCATGGGCTCAATGCACCCGGCTGTCAGCATCCCGGCAAGACGGGGAAAATCATGCTCAAAGCTGGCCGACACACAGACGATGGTAAAATCCGTAAGAGGCCGGTTTGATTCCAGCGATCGCAACCGCTGGCCTGCATCCGGGTAGACAACCCGTTCGCAGACAACACCTTGCTGCTCGTTCAACAGGCTGTAGACGAGTTGGAAACCGAGGTTGGAAACGGCAAGGGAATAGGTATTGGGGTAGAGAAGGGCCACGGACAGGCGACCTTTCCACTTTTTGCGGATGGTCCCTGTTTCAGAGGAAAGGATATTAGATGATATCGGTTTGATTGTCTTTTATTCGAAAATCGCCAACAAAACGGCGCCGTTTCGGGCTTTTTTCATGCTTCGAAGTCTACGCTTATCTGTTGTGGCTATGACCTGAAAACTTGGTTCAGCCATGCTGGTTATAAAGAATCCTTATCTGCCTGAGCCAACACTAATTGGCTTTTTTCCTCAGATAGGCCGGCTCATCATAATCCTCAAGCTCATGATCATCAAAGACCGGAAAAGGGAGTCTGGAAAGCCCTGCCGGTGTCTTGTTCGGTTTAGCGATACTGACCGGCCGCTCCTCCCGAGATGTTTCTTCGAGATCCCGATGCGTGGAGGAAGCAGGGGCAGCGTCCTGACCCTTGACCAGCTCTATCTGGGAGATGGTCTCTGATTCGTCAATAGAATCAATACCGGTGGCAATGACCGTAACCTGAAGCTCTTCACCGCAGGATTCGTCAAACAATGCGCCGATGATAACATTGGCATCATCGTGAGCTTTTTCCTGAATAAGGGCCGAGGCCTCCATAAATTCGGCCAGCGTCAGGGTGTTTTCCGTGGCCGAAATATTGACCAGCACACCCCGGGCGCCATCAATACCGACATCTTCAAGCAACTGGTTATCAATTGCCCTCTTGGCCGCTTCGCTGGCCCGGTTTTCGCCGACGGCAGCCCCGGTACCCATGATGGCCGGTCCCACCTCTTTCATAACGGTACGCAGGTCGGCGAAATCGACATTGATATGACCGGGGAGATTGATTAGATCGGTTATTCCCTTTACCGCCTGCAGAAGTACATAGTCAACCTTCTGCATCATATCCACCAGGGTTGAATTTTTCTGCATTAATGAAAGAAGGCGATCATTGGGTACGGTAATAATGGTGTCGGCATATTCCTTGAGTTCCTCCCATCCCGCTTCGGCATTGCGCATCCGTTTTTTTGCTTCAAAGTAAAACGGTTTGGTGACAACGGCAACGGTCAGAGCGCCGGCTTCCTTACAGAGTTTTGCTATCACCGGCGCGGCGCCGGTGCCGGTACCGCCTCCAAGACCAGCGGTGACAAAGACCATATCCGCGCCCTGCAGGGTACTTTTCAATTCATCGTAGCTTTCCTGGGCGGATTCACGGCCTACTTCAGGGTCGGCCCCGGCTCCCATGCCCTTGGCAATACCGGGTCCAAGCTGCAGGCGAACATCAGCCCGGGACTTCTCCAGGGCCTGCACATCGGTATTGGCCACAATAAACTCAACCCCGGACAACCTGTTCAACACCATGGTATTGATAGCATTACCCCCTCCTCCACCAACCCCGATAACCTTAATGGCTGCTACAGATTCTTCTTCCGCGACTCTAAACGACATGGCTTCCCTCACTGACAAGAATGATCACCAAACAAACCGTCTTCATCCGTACAACATACTGAAACTCCACCTCAACGATCAAACACCGGAACCGGCAGCGGAAACGCATCGGACACTGCAATGCAATCAGGTCAATCTATACCATTAACCAGCTCCGGACTAAAGTCTTTTCCCCTTTTCAGACAATATTTTTTACCCAGCTCTTCAGCCTGGTCACCATACCGCCGGTTTCCCGGGGACCGGCATGTAAAGCCTGGCTTCCATAGAGTACCAGCCCGACTGCTGTAGTGCAACGTGGCGAGCGAACATCTTCCACCCGGCCGCCGATACCCGTGGGACAGGCCATCCGGACCGGCATGTCAAAAATCTGTTCCGCCATTTCAACGATATTTGCCAGCAGCGATGTTCCCCCGGTCAGAACCATGCCGGCATTGATCCGATTCCGATAACCGGAGCTGCAGATATTGGCATTCACCATCTGTAGAACTTCTTCAATCCTTGCCTCAAGTATCTCCACCATAACCCGCTGGGAAACCTTCCGGGGCTTGCGGTCACCGACTGTGGGAACCTCAATTATCAGGTTATCCTTAATCATGGAAGAAAGCGCGCCGCCGTAAAGATACTTTAACTCCTCGGCCTCCTGCAGAGGCGTACGCAGTCCCACGGAAAGATCATTGGTCAAATTGTTGCCGCCAAGGGCCAACTCCCAGGTATGTTTGATGGTTCCATTACAAAAAATTGCCAGGTCAGTGGTTCCGCCTCCGATATCAAGCAGTGTCACTCCGAGTTCCATCTCATCCCTGTTCAGCACCGTGCACGATGAAGCCACCGACTCAAGAACTATCTCTGAAACGGCAAGACCGGCCCGGTTGCAGCTTGTCACCAGATTATGCAACGAGGTATTGTCCGCGGTGACGATGTGAACATTGGTAACCAGCCGTACTCCGGTCATGCCGAGCGGATTCTGGATGCCGGTATGATCGTCCACCATGTATTCCTGAGGCAGCACGTGAATAATTTGCTGATTATCGGAAATCTTCACGGTCTGGGCCGCCCGGATAACCTCTTCAATATGCTTTTCTCTAATTTCCTGATTATTGATAGCCAGGATACCGGGCGAATTAAAACTCTTGATATGGTTGCCGGCAATACCGACAAAAACGGTTTCAATATCGCAGCCGGCCATGTCTGAGGCCGCATCCACGGCCTCATGAATGGCCTTGACCGTGGCCTCGATGTTGACAACCACACCTTTCTTCATCCCGGAGGAAGCGGCGGTGCCGACACCGATGACATCGACCCGGTCATCAAAAACTTCACCAATAACCGCGCAGATTTTCGTTGTTCCTATGTCAAGACCGGCAACAAGCGCACCGGACTCCTGTGGTTCATTCTCTTCCATCGACCATCACCCGCCGGGGCTGACCATTGCCACCAGCACTTTATTTTCCGTATAATCCATTCGGATTTCTTTAATTTTCGCTATTTTTTTCTTTCTGTACAACCGTTCCAGGATCTTGACCAATCGATAATACTTTGTGCGTATCCGTTTGGTGCCCACATAAATCGGAAAAGGGCGATCCACGAGATACACAATGAGTCCGAGATCCGCATTCACATGGATCTCGGAAATCGCCTGCACGGGAAGTATGGCATTACCCCGGGCGGCCAGATGGAGAAACTCCAGCGCCTTGGACGCAATCGTCCCGGTCGAAATATGATCACCTTCAAGACCAAGAGTGGTCAATTCTCCGGTAATAACGGGAAAATCATTATCCTGTCCTGGTTGAACAGGAGAAAAAACGGCACCGTCACCTTCGACATAAAAAAGCCGCCGCCCTTTATCCCCGGCAAGATTAACCAGGGCCAGAGGTTGACGTTCTCGAACAGTAACAACGACCCTGGACGGCCAGAAAATATGGATATCAACTTGATCCGCCCAGGCAAGCTCGTCTGCCCTCTTTTCAGCTGCCTTTACGTCAAAGACAAAAAGATTCGTTCCTCTTGTCAAACCTGTCTTTTCAATAAGCTGCCGCCGGCTGATTTTTCGGTTACCGGTCACTGACACTTCGGTCAGACGAAAAATATCCGAACGAACAAGGCATTGATATGAAAGCCATCCGCCAAGAACAACAACAAGCGGGACGACAAACAGCAGCAGACGAACGCGGAAACCAGTGCGCCCCGGCGATAGGGGTCTTCCGGTGACGCCAACCAGCTGAGGCTTGCCGGCATTGAGCGCCTTTTTCTTCCGAATTCGGGGAAACCTCCGACGGATGGCAGCTAAAAGTCCTTTTTTGTTTGAAGGCTTCTTAGAATATTTTGGAGTGTATGCCGCCATGGGTCCCTTGCAATCCGTCTAATCCTGTTAGCTTAAATTATATGAACTTCCGGCTCAAGAAAAATACCTGTTTCCGCTTCTACTTTTTCCTGGATCCTGTGCATCAGATTGATAATATCCGTGGCCGTGGCTGTACCGGTATTAATAATAAAATTTGCATGTATCGGCGAGACCATGGCTCCTCCGACACGAAACCCTTTCAAGCCGCCGGCTTCAATCAGGCGGCCGGCAAAATCGCCGGCAGGATTTTTAAAAAACGAACCAGCCGAAGGGAGCGCCGGGGGTTGCTTTTCCCTGCGCAGTGACCGGTATTTCTCCAAGGTTTGCTGAATCAGCACCGGGTCGTTTTTTTGCAATTCAAAATCGGCGGAAAGGATGATAACACTATCCAGATCGCAACCATCAATTGTAAACCGTCGGTAACCACAGCTCCATTCTCCCCTCATTTTTTCCTGCGCCTCACCATCCGGGCCGACAATAACCACACGCTCAAGCAGTTCTCCAAGCCAATGGCCAAAGGCGCCGGCATTCATTCGGACAGCTCCGCCCACGCCACCGGGAATTCCAACCAGGAATTCCAATCCGCCCAGACCGTGCCGCCGGCAATAGCCAAGCAATTCCGCCAGCAGACAGCCACTACCCGCCGTTATCACTATGGAATCAGGTTCATCTCTTTGCCGCACAGTCCTGAATTCACCGGCCAGCCGAACCAGGACACCAGAAAATCCGGCATCGGTTACCAGAATATTTGAGCCCCGGCCGATAACCCGCCGGCAAACTCCCTCCTTCCGGCAGAATCCCAATAAGGCTGATAATTGATCCAGATCACTTATTTCGATAAAAGCTGCAGCCCTTCCTCCGGCCTTCAAGGTACAAAAATCCGCCGTGGAGACATCAAAAGCGACGGCAGCACCAAACATGGCCGAGAGTGCCTGCTGTTGCCTGGAATCAAGCATTGGCCATGCCTTTACAACAGTTCCAGCAATCGCTCACCGGCCCGGACGATATTGCCGGCGCCAAGGGTCAACAACAGGTCTCCTTGTTCAAGAAGGCCGCCTAACATCTCTGGCAACTCATCGACAGCAGGCACGTAATGCACCTTTCGCTGGCCATGCTCTTTAATCGCCGCTAATAAATGTTTGCTGGAAACCCCCTCAATCGGCTGTTCGCTGGCGGCATAAATATCGGTCATCACCAGCACGTCGGCCCGATGAAAGGCGGTTTGGAACTCGTCAAACAATGCCTTTGTCCGCGTAAAACGATGCGGCTGAAAGGCCACCACAAGCCTTTTGTCAGGCCAACCGTCACGGACGGCATCAAGGGTTGCTCTGATTTCGGTGGGATGATGGCCGTAATCATCAACAACCACGATTCCGGCTCGTTCTCCCTTGATTTGCAGCCGGCGCTGTACCCCGTCAAACTTTGCCAGCGCCCTGGTAATAACACTGAACTCGATATCAAGCTCAAGGGCGACGGCAATCGCTGCCAGAGCGTTATAAACCGTATGCCTGCCGGGTCGGTTTACTTTGACGATACCCAGTTCTTCCCCCCGAAAACGAACAGCAAACTCGGTGGTCAGGCCCCGGCTCTCAATACGGGTGGCATACAGATCAGCCTGTTCGCTCAATCCGTAGGTGAGCACCCGCCGCTGAATCTTCGGCAGCAGGCGGGCAATATTTTCATCATCAAAACAGAGAATGGCCACCCCGTAAAAGGGCAGGATCTCTATAAACCTGGAAAATACATCCTTAATATGGTCAAGATCACGGTAATAATCCAGATGTTCAAGGTCAATATTGGTCACGACCTCGATTACCGGAGAAAGTTTGAGAAAAGAGCCGTCACTCTCATCCGCCTCAGCCACCAAGAAATCACCACAGCCAAGTTTGGCGTTGCCGCCAAGGCTGTCCACCTTGCCCCCGACCACCACGGTCGGATCCAGACGTGCTTCAGCAAGGATGCTGGCAACCAGCGAGGTCGTCGATGTCTTGCCATGACTGCCGGCTATTGCTATGCCGTACTTGGCCAGCCGCATGAGCTCAGCCAGCATTTCCGCCCGCTGAATGACCGGTATATGCGCCTCTTTGGCCGCCATGACCTCCGGATTCTCCGGATTAATAGCTGAAGAGGTCACAACCACATCAGCCCCCTCAACCCACCGGCCCTTGTGACCGACATGAATTATGCCACCCAGCGTTGTCAGTTTACGGGTAATCTCCGACTCATTGAGATCCGAACCACTGACCTGATAACCAAGATTCAAAAGCAGCTCGGCAATCCCGGACATACCTATGCCGCCGATCCCGACAAAGTGTATTTTTTTTGTTTTATTATACATATACCTTCATAGCCAAACCATGCCTCTTGATCCGCTGCCGACAATTATTTCTTTATCAGTCGGGCGCATACATCAAGGATACGTTTTGTTGCCTCCGGCCTGCCCATGCTCCGCATTGCCCCCGCCATTTTCCGCAGGCCGGGCCGGTCCTTCAAGAGGGTGTCAATTTCCCCAGCGAGTTTCCGGCCGCTCAGCTTCCTTTCCTGCAGCATGCGTGCTGCACCGCCTTCCACATAATAACCGGCATTGGTGGTTTGATGATCATCAGCTGCATAGGGAAAGGGGATCAAAACCGCCGGCAGTCCCATGACCGCAAGTTCGGCCAGTGTCGTTGCCCCGGCCCTTGAGACGACAAGATCAGCCCGATTGTACAGATCAGCCATATCTGCGAAAAAAGCCGCCACCTCGGCACGGACACCTATCTTTTCATATCCGGCCCGCATTGCCTCCTCATCATTTATTCCCGTCTGATGAATGATTCGTATCTCGGCGCCCTCTGCCCGCAGAATTTTCACAGCCTCAAAAATTAACGCATTGACCCTGCGCGCCCCCTGGCTGCCGCCAAGCACCAGCAGGGTGACAACAAAATCATCGGATACGTCTTTTTGATGGGACGCAGCCTCCAGAATTTCCTCCCGTACCGGGTTGCCGGTCATTACCGTTTTTTTTTTCACAAAAGGCGGGTTGCACGGCAATGAAATACAGATCGCGTCGGCAAGCCTGCCTGCAAGCCTGTTTGCCAGTCCGGGCACGGAATTCTGTTCATGAATACAGATCGGCACCCGCAGGATTTTTGCCGCAAGCAGAACAGGACCGGTCACGTACCCACCGACTCCAAAAACCAGGTCCGGCCGGAACTTTCTTATAATCAGCAAGGACTGGATCAAGGCCTGGGGAAACCGGGAGGCGGCATGCAGCAGACCGGACATCCCTAACCCCTTGACCCCGGAAAAATTGATCACCTTCCGGGAAAAATCAAAATCCGCCAGCGCCTGAGCATCGATCTGACGACCGGTGCCGATAAAAAGAACTTCACTCCCAATAATTTGCCGCCGCACCCCGCAGGCGACGGCAAGGGCCGGGAACAGATGGCCTCCGGTGCCACCGCCGGTCACTATCAGGCGCACAGGACTGACTGCCGGTTCCTCGCACTGCGGGCCTGGCCGTTCTCATCCACAGCTGTCAGTTCGTCTCTTGATTCCAAAAGCTCCGCCATGATCACGTCAAAACATAAAGGGCAGTATCCGTGGGTCACCCGTTCATTGGCCCCAAACACATAATCATTTTTCCAGTGGGTTCCGTGTTCAACCCGGTTACAGACGCAACATATCTTTGTCATTGTCTCTCTCCTCTCCTGTACTGAAAAGCGCCTGAACACACGCAGTGAACACCCGCCCTCTTTCGGCATAGTCGGAAAACATATCAAAACTTGCGCAACCCGGCGCAAGCAAAACCGTTTGCCCCGGCCCGGCCAGAACGGCCGCCCGTGCAACCGCTGCCCGCATATCCTCCACCTGCTCCACCGTGACCACATCCACAAAAATTTTCATTAAAAGCGGCCCCGCCTCTCCGAGGCACAGCATATGGTCGACCCTGGAGGCAACAAGTTCTCTTAAACCTGTAAAGTCTCCTGCCTTATCACGGCCTCCGGCGATCAGAACCATCCCGGCAGGACAACTTTGTATGGCCGCAGCCATTGCCCCGACATTGGTGGCCTTGGAATCATTAATAAATGAAACACCGTCAATTTCAGCTACCCGAGTCATACGATGCTCAGGAACGCTATACACTGCGAGCCCGCGACGTATCCTTTCATCGCTTACGCCAAAATGCTTTGCCGCCAAAATCGCCGCGGCCGCATTCAATCGATTGACCCCGGAGTTCAAGCCTGTCTTCTGCAACTCAAAACAACTTTGCCCGCCATCGACGCTCACGTGCACCCTGTCTTCAACAACTCCGGCCTGCGCATTCCGGTTGTCGCCAAAGGTTGAAACAGCTGCCCTGATCTCTCCAGCCTGCGCCATAACCAGCGGATCATCGGCGCCAAGTATCGCCCGGTCACCCTTCTGCTGGTTGCTAAAAATCCTGCATTTTGCCTTCGTGTATTCCTCCATGCTCTGATGGCGATCCAGATGATCCGGTGACAGATTCAGCAACAGGGCGATATCCGGCCTGAAATCTCCTGACAAATCCAACTGAAAACTGGAAAGCTCCAGCACCAGCACGTCATACCCCTTGGGCGACAACAGATAAGAAAGCAGCGGCGTGCCGATATTTCCGCCGACAAAGGGCTGATATCCTCCCGCCCGCAGCAATTCCCCGATCAGACCCGTCACAGTGGTTTTACCATTTGATCCGGTAACCGCAATGACCGGCACCGGGATTTCTCCGGCGGCAAGGGCCAGTTCCCCGACAATGGGAATTCCGCGCTCACGGGCCTTACACAGTACCGGCAGGTCAAGGGGCACTCCCGGGCTGGCAATAATGTAATCGTTTCGAAGAACAAATTCATCGCTGTGTCCCCCGGTTTCAAGCTGAAGGCCCTCGACCAGTGCCAGTTCTTCCTTACTGAAATCTTTACGTAATCGATATTCCGAGACTGTCGTCGTAAGCCCCTGCTCCCGGAGATACCTGACCACGGCCATCCCCGAAACCCCAAGACCAAGTACAACCGCTCTTTTCCCTCTGACAAGCTTCATAATCAGCGCAGTTTCAAGGTGGCAAGCGCCAGCAGACCTAAAATAATGGAAATGATCCAGAATCTGACAACCACCTTGGGTTCCTGCCAGCCTTTTTTCTCAAAATGATGATGAATCGGCGCCATGAGAAAAATGCGTTTGCCTCCGGACATCTTAAAATAGCCGACCTGCAGAATGACGGACAGGGCCTCCATCATAAAAATACCGCCGACAATGGAAAGAAGGATCTCCTGCTTGATGATGATGGACACGGCGCCAAGAGTTCCCCCAAGCGACAGAGACCCCACATCACCCATGAAAATCTGCGCCGGATAGGTGTTGAACCAGAGAAATCCGAGACAGGCCCCCACCATGGTGCCGCAGAAAACAGCCACCTCACCGGCACCCTGAACAAAGGGTATCTGCAGGTACTGGGCGACAATGGCATTACCGGCGGCATAGGCAAAAATCAGGTAGACCCCGCCGCTGATCATCACCGGTCCTGCGGCCAGTCCGTCCAGGCCATCGGTCAGGTTGACCGCGTTCGAGGCCCCGACGATGACGATAACGGCAAAGGGAACATACCACCAGCCAAGATCAGGATGGAATCCCTTGAAAAACGGTATGGCAAGATTGCCGTCATATTCCGGATGCAGCAGGAGATAGAATCCGACCATTGAAGCTCCGATCATCTGCAGCAGCAACTTGCCGCGGGCCGATACCCCTTTACTGTTTCCTCTGTTTATCTTCTGCAGGTCATCCATTGTGCCAATCCCACCGAAAAACAGGCAAATGCCAATCAACAGCCAGACCAGGCCGCTGGCCGGATCAGCCCAGAGAAGGGTGGAGGTGACCATGGTGGCAATAATAAGCATTCCACCCATAGTTGGAACACCCTGCTTGCTGAGATGCGACTCGGGTCCATCACTGCGCACCACCTGGCCGATCTGCCGAACCTGCAGCCAACGGATAAATTTCGGCCCGAAGATACAAAAAAGTAAAAATGCCGTTACCGCAGCGCCGATGGTGCGAAAGGTAATATAGCGAAAAACGTTGAGCCAGCTGACCTCGGCATGGAGCGGATAGAGAAAATGATAGAGCATTAATTATCCCCCGGCCCGGGCAGGATCAAAACGATTCTGCAGCTCAACGAGCAGATTTTCCATCCGCATGCCCCTGGAACCTTTGACAAGCAGCCAGTCATCTTCACTCAACCGCCCGGTAATCAGAAGATGATACAACCAGTCGGCCATGGCAATGGTGTCAACAAAGGACATCACCCGTTCCCCGGGCATCCCTCCTTCTCGCGCGCCGGCAATGACTTGAGCCCGATACTCCCCGGTAACCGCAAGCATGTCATAGCCAAGAGAAGCCGTCAGTCGACCCACCTCTCGATGGGCGGCGGCAGCATTTTCACCAAGTTCGAGCATGTCGCCAAGGGCCGCCACCCGACGATATTTCGGGGTAAAGGTTGCAACAGTCCGCAGTGCAGCAGCCATAGAGGAGGGATTGGCATTATATGAATCGTTCAGCACTCGCAGCCCGCCCCCAACCTGCATAAACTGCATCCTGTTATCCACATTCTGAAAATGGACAAGCCCCTGGACAATGCTCCGGGTATCAACACCGGCGGCATGAGCGATGGCAGCGGCAGCCGCGGCATTGTGGATATTATGAATTCCCGGCACCGGCAGGTGGAGCCGCTCCTGCCAGTCGCCGATTCGAAGAGTGAAACGGCTTCCCGCCTCACCAAGCCCGGTAATTCGTGTAACCCTGACAACAGGACCACGTCTTCTGCCGGCGGAGGTTACGGCGTATCCTATCTTGACGCCCCGGTACTTTCCTGCAAGCTTAACTACCAGCGGATCATCATAGTTGACCACAAAAACGGCATCGTCCTTCAACCCGGCAAACAACTCGCCCTTGGCTTTTGCAACCCCCTCAATGGTACCAAGTCCTTCAAGATGGGCGGCCTGAATGTTGTTGATACAGCCGATATCCGGGTCAGCAATCTCGGTCATTCCAGCGATTTCACCGGGCCGATTCATCCCCATTTCCAAAACAGCAACCCGATGTTCGCCGGTAAGCCGCAACAGGGACAGGGGAAGGCCGATCAGATTATTCAAGTTGCCCTTTGTTTTTAAAACCGCATTTGGCGCCGGTTCGGGAACCGCGTAAAAATGCTTAAAAATAGCGGCCGTCATCTCCTTGACCGTCGTCTTTCCGGAACTGCCGGTAATGGCAATGACTTTTACTTCCCCGTCCCACAACCGCCGGCGATACGCCGCAAGATCACCAAGGGCTTGCAGGGTATCTTCCACTAAAATAACCGGCACCCCGGGTAATTTCCCGGCAGGTTTCTCCTGAACTATTAGTGCACCGGCACCTTTATCGACGGCCTGTTGCACAAACCCATGGCCGTCAAAATTTTCCCCGCAGAGAGCAACAAACACATCGCCGGGCCGCAGGGTTCGGGTATCCGTTGAAATTTCGCCGAGCAGTCGCGCTCTCTTTCCACCGATACATTGCGCGTTGAGTGCCTGCTCAAGATGTTGAACCGTCCAGGCAGCAAGCCCGTTCTGCGCTTCAATGCGATCGTCAAAAAATTGTTTCTCCCGACCAATAATCTGATACTGTTCATGCCCTTTGCCGGCGATGAGCACCACATCTCCCCGGTCACTCAAGCTACAGGCCAGATGAATGGCCCGTTTCCGATCCGACTCCACAGAAAAGCCGTTTAACGGAGCGTCCATGTCAAACAACTCAGCCACAGACCGTTTGGCCATGCCTGCCTCCTGAACACCGCACAAGGTCTCCTCTATTATGTCCATAGGGTTTTCAGTCCTCGGATTGTCCGAAGTAAGAATAACAACATCGCAAAGCCGACCGGCAACTTCGCCCATCAGCGTTCGTTTCCCCGCATCACGATCTCCGCCACAGCCGAAAATGCAAATCAATCGACCCCTGGTCATTGTCTTCATGGTGGAAAGAACCTTTTCAAGGCCATCAGGAGTATGGGCATAATCAACAAAAACAGACGGCATCTCCCTCTCCGGTAATCCCGGCAGGGTGACCCGTTCAAGCCTGCCCGGAACCTGGCCCACTCTCAAAAGACCAGCAACTATTTGTTCGGCAGGGATATTCAGACCCCGGGCTGCGCCTGCCGCGGCAAGCATGTTTAACACATTATAACTACCTGTCATATTGGAAGATATTTTACGCACTCTTTGTCCAAATATAAATTCACAGGAAATACCATTAATACCCTGTGTACATTTCTTTGCCCTGATAGCACAATCTTCACCGAAGCCTACCGTCAGGACGGAGACTCCGGAAAGTTCTGCAGCAAGCCGGCGCCCATAATCCTCTTTGTCGGACATCCCGTCCATAACCACCACTGCCGTGCCGGAAGACTTCATATATTCTGTAAAAAGCAGTTTTTTTGCCGAAAAATAGCTTTCCATGTCCTGGTGATAATCCAGATGGTCCCTGGTTAGATTTGTAAAAACAGCCACGTCAAACGCTATTCCGGCCATGCGCTTCTGTGCCAGGGCATGGGAAGAAGCCTCAAGAATCACATGACTGACGCCGGCTTCTACCATCTCTTGAAGCAACGCCTGCAACTGCAGGGGTTCAGGGGTGGTCAACGGTGCCGGCCGGACAATCATGTTCTCCGCCCGATCCATAAAACGATAATTCACCGTGCCGATAACTCCGGTATGGAACCCTGCCTGCCGGAGGATGCTTTCAAGCAACCAGGAAACTGTTGTCTTGCCATTTGTCCCGGTCAGGCCCATCAACCGCAGTTTTTTGGCCGGATAATTGTTCCAGGCTGCGGCTAATTGACCAAGGGCTGCATGGCTGTCTTGCACCTGAAAACATGGAATTCTCTTTCCGCGAATAACCTCAGGACAATGCTCGGCAACAACTGCAAGGCAGCCTCTATCAACAGCTTTTGCAATATAGTTGTGACCATCGGTCACGGCTCCCCGGACAGCTACAAAAACTGCCCCGGGAACTACCTGCCGTGAATCGGCTGTAATTTTAGTAAGTTCAGCCGTTGACAGAGCTTTTTCAACCCGGGGTAGAGCGAGGATCTTTGCCAGTTCTGCAAGCCGCATGTCGGGGATCAGATCTCCGATTCAAGAGTGAGCCGACAGGATTTTACATTATCCAACCGCTCCCCCGCATCCGGTGACTGAGCGACTATCCGGCCACTTCCCTGAATGGTGATGCGCAGATTCTGCCTGTTTAACTGTTGCAATCCTTTTCTTAAACTCATCCCGATGAGTCGTGGCATTGCCATAGCATCTCCCGGCCTCCGGACCGGAGAGGGAGTGTAATCAATCCGTCGGCTGATAAGAAATTGTGCCAGGTTCTTATCATTTTTTTTTGTCGGATGTTCGACCACCTGTTCTCGGCGTGCGGTAGTATACAGATCGGCCAGCAAAGATTTTCCCTCGCCGTACATACTGCCTCGCTTTTTTCTTTTCCGCACCGGTCCGATGTGACCTTGGTCAATAGCCATAATGAGCAGCATTTCAGGCTTTTTTTTAGGGATCATGCCGAAAAAAAACTGCTGTTGCACATATTTCGAGATTTTTTCGCCAAAAATAACGCGTGCACTCCTCCCGGCATAGGAAAGTGTCTTATCTTTTGACAAAGAGGCAAGATACGAAGATAATTCCCTGCGTACAAGGACTCCCATGGCCGGTGATAGAATATGTACACTGGCCGTTGCCTCCTCGCGAAGAGAAAATCGATGTTTATTCCCCACATCATAAATGGAATCCAGAAAAAGGGGGGACAGGCACCGGCCTCCATTCATCAGACCGGCAATACCGATACCAAACTGCATAACGCTGAGCCTTTCCTCTCCGTCCTCTCCGGGTAAACCTTCCTGCTGATTGTCTTGGGAAGAAAAATCTTCAGGAACCGGTTGGGCCAAGCATAGAGTGTTTATTGTCTCGTCGTAGGTTTCCCGGGTAAGGCCAAAATCTTTAGCGGCAATTGTCACCGGAAGCAGGGGAGCGGTTTGCCGGCCCGTGTTTATCCTTGCTGCAGCGCGGACCAGGAGGGGCCTGATGAGGTCAATATCAAAAATCCTGTTGTACACTCTGTTTTGCCGGGTAGCATTGTCTGCCTGCCAAAAATAATTCGGGTTAAAGGAAGGCCGGCTGGAAAGCGCAAGCACCCGGCCGGATACCGGGTCGAGTAACAGGGCCGCACCCATGCTCGCATCCTGGTCATACAGCAGACGCTGTAATTTCTCGTCGACCTTTTTCTGCAGTTCCATATCCAGGGTCAGGATCAGGTCCGTGCCTTGCCGCCCCAGGACCGTATTATCCTTAAAATCCACTTCCGGGACATCGACCGCCTTGTATTCCCCGGGTTGCAACATGAGGTCATATTGCCTTTCCTCCCCTGAAAGCCCTACACCTCCACCGGTATACCCGATAATCTGGGCGGCCGCCGTATGCTCCGGATAAAACCGCACCTCAGAGCTGTTACAGTAAACACCATCAAGGTGCAACTGCTCTATAGTTTGCACTTGAGCAGAATCAAGATCATCTGCCAGTTCAATCACCCGTTTGGATTCCTTAAGACGGGCCTCTATGGCCTGTTTTGGTATTGCAATTATTTCCGACAGGCTGGCGGCGGTTTCACTGTAGTTTGCAATTTTTGCCGGATGAACGTACAACGAAAACAACTGGTAGGAGACTGCAAGTTCCTTAAAATTGCGGTCATAGATTGTTCCCCTTAAAACATTTCCAGCGGACACATCGTCCGCTGGAAATAAGGAAAATTTGCCGACAGCAAGCTGTATAATCCTGCTGATATCCTGGAGGGGGACGGGTAATCGGTACAGAACTCCGCCAGCCGCTGCCAGCAAAATCAGTAACACTCCGGCTACATAGAACCGGTGTTTTCTACGTTTTTGTGACTTGAGCGTTGTTTTATACATGCTCCACAATTACAGGTGATGAACCTGACCTTTGGTCGGTGCATGCAGGTCGAATCGTACGGCGGCAACAGCCTCGACATGTTTAGGAGACATCAGCTGCGCTCTTTTAGCCAACCGATTGATATTTTCAGTGCCAAGCTCCGAAGAGACCATTTGCAACTGGTCAATTTTCTGACAATTCTTCACGATCGTCCAATGAAAAATCTGTCCGCAGCCAAGCACCAGGACAAAGGCCACACAGAGGATGACGCAGACGAACCGCCGGAACTCAACAGACATTTCTTTTGTCCGGCTTGCAGATGGCCGCCTGCGAAACCCTGCAGGCATGGTCCGGTAACGATATGGTCTTGTCTGTGTGTTGACTATCATGGCTCTCTCCTCTTTTCAGTACTTATCCCTGCCCGGCAGCCGCATGCTGCCGACAACCTCATAGACCTCTATCCCTCCAGCCTTACAGCGCTTCGCAGCTTAGCACTCCGTGCCCGCGGATTGACTGCAATTTCCTCATCTTGCGCTCGTACAGGCTTTTTTCGGACTACTTTTAATCGTTCATCCTTCCTGAAGGCCTGTTTCACAATCCGATCTTCGAGCGAATGAAAGGTAATAACGCAAAATACTGCTTCCGGCCGTAAGAGCTTAGGCGCCTCGGCCAACAGCCTGACCAGGTTGTCAAGTTCACGGTTGACCGCTATTCTCAGGGCCTGAAACACCCTGGTCGCCACATGAATCTTTTCCGGATGAAACCGTCTCGGAACTGCGCTTGCAACCAGATGGGCCAGTTGTTTTGTAGTCTTGACCGGTGAAGTTTTTCTTACCTTGCAGATATAAGCGGCAATACGGCGTGCCTGCCGCTCTTCCCCGTAATGATAAAAAATATCTGCCAGTTCTTCTTCTGAAGACCTTGCAAGGATAACGGTTGCATCTATCTGTAAATCCCGATTCATTCGCATGTCCAGAGGCGCATCCTCTCTGAAACTAAACCCCCGTTCCGGTTGATCAAGCTGCAGTGAAGAAACACCAAGGTCAACCAGCAGGCCGTCAATGCCTTCAATCCCTATTTTAACCAGTTCATCGACCATATCGGCATAGGAGGCTTGAATAATGGTTATCCGATCGGCAAAATTCTTCAACCGGTCAGCAGCAAGCAGGGCCGCATCGTGGTCCCATTCAAAACCTATCACCCGACCTGATGGTGCCGAGGCTTCCAGAATGGCCTGACTGTGCCCGCCAAGGCCAAGAGTGCCGTCCACGTAAAGGCCTCCGTTTTCAGGTTGTAAACAGTTAAGCACCTCATCTGCCATAACCGGAAAATGAAGATTTGCCGCATTATGGGCCATGGTCCGCTACAAAATACCAAGTGACGACAGACCGGAATCAAAATCCGTGAACCTCTCCCTGGTACGCTGTGTCTCGAGCTGCCAGGCCGATTTATCCCATATTTCAAAATGCTCAAGCATGCCGTTGAGCACAACTTCCTTAGTAAAGCCGAACTCACTCCGCAGGGTAGCGGGTAGTAGAATCCGTCCCTGTTTATCCAGAGGACAAACCGTTACCCCGGAAATCACGTAACGGACAAAATCCCCCATACCCGGCTGCATACGTCCTTTACTAATCAACTTTTCTTCCAGCCTTTCCCACTCTTCCAGGGGAAAGGCTTTCAAGCTCTTCTGCCAGTTGGTCACAACCACTGTCTCCGTATACACCTCACGCAATACCTCCCGGAACCGACTCGGTATATTGAGTCGCCCCTTGGTATCAAGAGAATGTTCCGAGCGACTGCGAAATCGCAATGAAGAGACCTGATGCTTCACATTGTCACCAGCCAGAGCAAAAGAGCGAGAACACTTTCAACCATTTTAAACCACTTTACACCACTTATCTTTTGTTTTATCGTACACCCTCTATAGTGTCAAGAAAAAAGAGTCAGAAAATCAAGACTTTGAGCTAATGCCCCGTAAAAGCAAAAACCACAACATATGGTAGGCCAGGTAATCATTCACTACTACTACTATGGTATTGAACAAAATTCCGCATCTGAAGCCGGAACCATATTCCGACAGGATATAAAGTCTAACAACAGGTTATTAAAGGGAATACAATACAGAAGATAAAAAAGATGGAAAAACAAAAGAAATGAGTGCGGGTGGAAAGTGGGGTGAGAAGAAAAGTGAAATTACAATGGACAAATTACCGACAGGACACAGTCGATCAAACAGTTTGTCCTGTCGGCGATACAATACATTTAAGAATTCAATTTTACCAAATTTCGATCCCTGTAACCTCTACCTGCAGGTAAAAAACGAGACAACAAGGGCCGCCTTAACAAATTTACTTACAGTCATGTCCGGAAACTCAGCCGGTATGCTTTATTTTTTGGGTGCAGTCATAACAAAACCGCTGATGCCGACTCCCTGATTATTCCTCTTGTCAAAGGCTGTAAAAACAACCCGGTAGCCGCCCTTTTCTTTGGGGGTAAATTTTGCGCTGAAATTACTGGTTGATCCGGCGTATTTCAAAGGGAGCTTGGTGATCAATTTACTTCCCTTGTAAATATAGGCGGTAACCGTATAGTCATTGGCATTCCACAAGGGAAATTCCGGTCTGACCGGACAACCGCACATCGGGGTCACTACGGCGCTGATAGGAAGAGTGGTACCCAGCTTAAAAAATTCATGGGCCTCAGGATTATCCGGATGGACAATCAGTCCCGTCAGATTAAAAAGTATGCCGTCGCCGGTAATATCCTGTCCCGGCAACAGCCAGGTCGTCTTTGCCTCTTTGTGGATATTCGCCTCTGCTGCCATGGGGCCGATTATTTCGATTAAAAGTTTCTGCGGATCCTTGATATCAAACTCAAAAACCGCTGCGGCGGTACCCTTTCCCTCAGACCTGATTTTTCCTCGGGTGACCGGTTCCTTCATGATCAGCTTGGTATTGCCGGTGCCGCCCATAATCATACCGCTGGCCAGTTCCTGCTCGGTATAATAATCTTTAACCACAACCTTCATACCTCCCACTACCGAACCGATAAATTTGGCATCGTTAGCAAGTGCTCTCACCGTTAATTTCGTCGGAACGGCCCAGGCGCTGACGGCAAAAATCCCGGACAGCATCATGACAAACAACCCAACTTTCCAGTGTTTCAACATTTTCCTACCTCCATAAAAAAAAATGAACGATACGAAACGCGGCATTAAAAATGAGGCAAGACCGGAGAGATAGTATTCAACTCCGCGTATTTTCAGTCGCTTCCGAAGTACGGCAACCGATACAAAGCAGTCATATGGCCGGTGACACAACGGAGAAAACGGAGAAAAAACAGGCAACATTGCTCAATTTTCTTTGCCGGGTTCCTGCAGCCTCCTCTTAAATTGGTATAACGATCAACGACAGGAGAAACTATTGTGCATATGTTTCCAATACATATACCGCAACAATTAAAAATAGCAAGTGGGAAACCCAACAAAAAAAAGCCGGTTCAACTCAAAAAAAAACCTGTTTATGGGAAGGATAGGGAACAAATATCCCGAATTCAGCCCTGCCTCAGGAAAGGCCGGGCATTCCCCGGAAGTTCTCGAGCAGGGCCAGGGCATCTTTTTCGGTCGGAGGATCCGGTACCGGAGGCATCATGCCAAGGCCTTCACTCTTTTCATGCCAGGTTTCAGCATCCATGGAAGAGATCATGGTACTGTTGATCATGGCATTGACCTGCAAAATTTCATTCACCAGCTCAAGGGAATCTCTATCATTAATTTCCTGATCCAGGATAACAAGATGCGGACTCTTCTCCTGAATGAACTGCAGCATTGCCCCACCGGTATCAACCTGTTTAAGTGTAATGTCCGGTTGCGCCGCCAGGGCGGCTGTAAAATCAGCCAGTTCCCCCGCCCTTGGTGAAACAAGTAAAAAATTATACATACCTTCTTTCTCCATTTCATTGCCGACCAAAGAGATACCCTTTGTGCTACATGCCTTTTCTCCTTCGTATATTTTGAGGGTACCTTCAGCCTGTTGACTCAGGAAGTTTCCGCCTTCTTCCGCAACACCTCCGCAATAGCCTCACCAAGGGTATTAACGGCAAGACGGGCGCAATGCAGGTGATCTTCAGGAAGGTCACCGAGGATATCTCGAATCTGTTCCGGTTCTATTTCCAAAGCCTGGTCAAGGCTTTTCTTATCGGCCAGCTCGCTTACCACGCTGGCACAGACCCTGGTGAACACACAACCCTCGGGAAGCACGCAAATTTCATCAATAACATCGCCGCGAACCTTCAAATCTATCTTGATTGCGTCACCGCACTGACCGACAAGGCGAGCGGATCCATCCGGCTTTTCGAGGCTACCAAGATTAAGCGGCGTATTGGCATGCAACAAAAAGGTCCTGCCAAGCTGATCTATTGCTCTTGCATCATGTTCCGACATTGTACGGTAGAGTTCTCATTATTTTTGGACTAAAAACAGGCATCAGATGATACACAAACATGCCCGCCTGCTTTCGATCAATTCCGACGCCACGCAGTATGTCACAATGCCTCGTAACAATTTACATCTGACCACCGCCACCACCGCAGGTTTGATCCTGGGTGAACTGCTGCAGCTGTCCGGCAAGAAAAGCCTCGACCGCAGTGCCGACCGTCGGAGCATTTCCGGCATGATAGACCGCAATACCCATCTGGTTAAACCCCATCAGCGGGCGCATCCCCATACCTCCGGCAAGCAGTACCTTAACGCCGTTATCAGCAAGATGCTGCACCGGCGCCAGACAACCGCCCTGCTGATGGGGCACACTCGGCAGGGTGCCCACCTTTTTCACCTCACCGTCAGACACCTCGACAACAGTATACAGATCGCAATGACCAAAATGAGCGCCAAAAGCGGCATCCATACCGCCGGGTTGAGTTGAAGGAATACCTATGAGCATCTTCTTTCTCCTTAAGCTGTTTGTTAAAATAAATATATCAGATACCGGATTGATATAACTATAACTATCCGGCAAGTTTCTCTATCTGCTCCCAAGCCTGCCTGATTTCCGTGCCAATTGCACTCTCACCAAGCTCGGTAACCGCAACTCCCTTGACCATAGCCTCGGTTACCAACGAATCATGGGGAAGTTTTGCCAGCAGGGGATACTCTTTCCCGCGACAAAAACGTTCTATCTTCTCTGTTTCATCCACATTAAGATCAGCCTTGTTGACGATGACGCCTGCGCGAAGACGGAAATGCTCGCACAGGGCTGCCACACGCTCCAGATCATGGCGACCTGATGGCGTGGGCTCAGTAACAAGAACCACAAAATTGGTCCCGGAAAGCGAGCTGATAACGGGACAACCGATTCCGGGCGCTCCGTCGCTCAAAATACAATCAATATTCTTTTCCTTTGCCAGTTTTTTGGCTTCATTTTTCAAAAGAGAAACGAGACGACCGGAATTTTCTTCACCGGGAAACAACTGTGCATGCACCATGGTTCCAAACCGCGTTGATGAAACATACCATGTTCCGCAATGTTTTTCCGGAAAACTGATGGTCTGCTCGGGACAAAAGGTAACACAGACCTTGCACCCCTCACAACGAATTGGATCAACAACAAAGGTATCGTTCTCCTGATGTATGGCATTATAACGGCACATATCCTCGCAAATGCCGCAACTGATACAGCCTGCCGGATCTATCTTTGCCTCGTTGCCGGCGTGAAACTCAACTTCTTTTTCATGATCGGGCTGCAATAAAAGATGCAGATCCGGAGTATCCACATCGAGATCACAAATAATTTTGTTAGCGGAGATATGGGCAAAAGCAGCGGTAAGCGAGGTTTTTCCCGTTCCCCCTTTACCGCTGATAATAAGTATTTCACGCATGACTTCCCTCCTTGCCGGATTGATCGGCCAGGACGCGGATTTTATCACGAAGCGAAGCAAATACTTCGTTCAATTCTTTGGAAACATCACTGATCACCCTTCCCCGTGAATATGCCTCGGCGATTGTGCGATCAAAAGGAATCTCAGCTAACAAGGGAATGTTTTTTTCAGCACAAAATTGATAAATATCGTCCGTACCCATACCCGCCCGATTAATAACAACCCCCATCGGCTTGCCAAGAGGAGCAAAGGATTCCCAGGCCAGTTTAAAATCATAAAAACCAAAGGGTGTGGCATCGGTGACCAAAACAATTACATCACTGTCAATAACCGCACAAATTGCCGGACAACTTACGCCGGGAGGGGCATCAAGGATTACATCTTTTCCGCTGTCCTCGATAATTACGGCCATCCGTTTTTTGACCTGTTCCATCAAAGGCGGGGTCATTGCCTCGCCAACACGCAGCGTGCCGGAAAGAAAATCAATGTCACCCGTCTTGCCCTCGTAGATCTCTCCCAACTCCCGCTTTGCCGGACTCAGTGCCTTTTCCTTGCAAATGGCTATACATCCGCCACAGCCATGGCACATATCCGGATAAAGAGTCAGGGTTGAAATCATAATGGAGAGGGCCTTGAACTGACACAACTCCACACAATCCCCGCATAAATTGCATTTTCCCACATCCAGTTCCGGAACTTCCATCCAAGCCTTGGTCGGGGGTCCAAGTTCCGGATGAAGGAAGAGATGCAGGTTCGGCTCTTCTACATCGAGGTCAACCGCAAGAAGCGGTGAATCCCAAATTGTGGCAAGAGAAGCGGTAACCGTGGTTTTGCCGGTCCCGCCCTTGCCGCTGGCAACAGAAATTTTCATAACTTTTCAAGAAACCTCAGCATGCTTGTCTGGAAATATCCCCGCCTACCTGTTTGGTTTGTCGGCAAGAGGCACTTCCCCTTTCTTAAACTTGTCAACGGCCTCGCGAACAGTCATGTTGCCGCAATTCTGTCCAATCTTGATACCGGCCGACACAAGCGCCCTAAAGGCCTTGGGACCAATATAATCGCTGAGCACAACCTTGGCCCCTGCTGCGGCAACGTTTTCCGCAGCCTGCAGACCGGCGCCATGCCCCATAACCTGGCTGGAACCATTGTCAATATATTGTGTGTTCATGGTGTCCGGATCGACAACAATAAACCCCCCGGCCCGACCAAACCTTGGATCAACTCGATCATCAAGTGAAGGTCCTTCACTCGAAATGGCTATTTTTTCCATTATATCCCCTTTCGTCTTTATTCTACTTGTTTGAACGCTCTTGCCATCGGCCTGATCAACAGCCGTGCTCTCTACGGACAAAGAACTTTTCTTACTCCCTTTACCCTTGACTACAAAATCACCGCCTTCAATACGGATGGCCAGCCCCTCGGTAATTGCCTGGGCAACAACCCGCCTGGCCTGGGCCAGTATTCGACCAAGCGTATGCCGGGAAACATCCATGCGCCGGGCTGCGGCATTTTGATCAAGTCCGTCGATATCGACAAGGCGCAGGGCCTCCGCCCCTTCGATGGGCAGGTAAACCTCGGTCAACTCCCTTAACGGAATCCCCCGAGGCTTAAAATAACAGGCCCGCGGTAATTGGGCTACCTGTCTGCGTTTTTTCGGCCGCGCCATATTCATCCACCTGTTTTTTTTGCTCAAGCGAGCGAAACAATAGCTGTGCCCCCCATGCTTGTCAACCCTAAAAAAAGACAATATGACGCATTAAAACCTCAGGGCGCAATCACAGAGGTGTTAAGAATCAATTAAAATACCCGGGGTCGCAAAAGCCGCGACCCCGGGAAGTCATATTCGTTAAATTTAAAGTTACCAGGAACCGTTTATCTATTGCCTTGGCGGCCACGGTTGGCGCCACCACCACGCTTTTGCCCTCTTCCCAATCCATTACCACCCTGTCGGCGGCAACCACGACCAGAACCACGAACTGACGTGGTTGATTCATCGACATTATTTCTACCGGCTCCTGTTCCACATCTTCCCATACCTCTACCGGTTTTCGGTCCGTTTCCTTCCGGGCCTGTTCCATTTTGTGCAGGCATAATAACCTCCTTTATGCATTGAAGTTTACAATTCAGGGTTCAAAATTCGAAATTCAGGATCTAACCAAATCATCCCTGCGCCTGAGCGCCTCGATACCTTGCCACTGAAATTTTCCTATAGTTGCTCTATCTACCCGAAAATCGCCCACGAAGTGATGTCGTTTCGGTCGATTTTCATATGTTATTGTAGCTGTGACCTTAAAATATGGCCCAGCCATGCTGATTTATCTGCTTCTCCGGCCACCCCGCCCACAATGCGCCGATCCCCGTCCTTTACGGCTCTCTCCAGCGACAATCGTATAGTCTCCGCCTTCGATCCGCAGAGCCCAGCCATTTGCAAGCGCCCGGGCAACAGTGCTTCTCGCCTCGGCCAAAATCCGACATAGAGTCGGCGTGGAAATATCCATCATCTGAGCTGCTTCTTCACGGTTGATACCCTCCGCATCAATAAGCCGCAGGGCCTCAAAACCTTCAAGCGTCAAGGTAACACCCTTCATCTTGTGCAGAACAACGCCCCTTGGCTTATAAAAAGCTGAAACCGGTAGAGCTTGAACACAACGATTTTTTCTTGGACGAACCACCCATCCTCCTTTTTTTATTTTATGAAATATATTTCATAACTAACAATAAATTCCCACACCTCTCCTGTCAAGGATAAATATGTTTTTTTTAAAGATAGAAAAAACAAAGCACCGGACTATAAAAT
>JANTGH010000003.1 GCA_024763055.1 Desulfobulbaceae bacterium | reverse complement strand
GAATTTTCCCTGGTTAGGATTTTCAACCATTATAGAGGCTTTTGTGCTTTATGTCACTGTTTTTGTTAACTCTTTGCCGATTCTTTTCAACACCTTTAAAAAGTAAGTATTGTATAACCCTGTTCAATATAGGTCGACATTGCCGGGTGGCCGGACATCTCGCCAATGAGTTCGACCCCCTCCTCTTGAACAGCCTCGGCAACGCCTAATTTGGTCGAGCAGGCCCGGCAGGCACCGAGAATAATATCTTTTTCTCGGGCTCTGGCAAACAGTTGATTGAGGAAATGACCGGGTTTGGCCATTTCCGGGATGAGGCTGACGGCGTCACCTTCAATAATAATCTTTCCTTCCATGCCATGCTCGGCCAGATCGAGTCCGTTAAGCAGGACATGTACAAAGCACATCGGGTCACCGCGAAAGGCAAAAATAACCGTTTTTTTCATGGAATATCCTCCTGAAAATTTTCTTTTTGTGGCAGGCCAAGACGTATTGATACGGTTTAGACTGCCACAAAAAGAAAACCCCGGCAATTATGAAACGATTGACGGGGTTTTTCGCTACGTTAGACTTCTTCGAATTCGTCTTTATCGGCGCCACAAACCGGGCAAACCCAATCATCGGGTATATCATCAAAAGAGGTCCCCGGCTCGACGCCGTTTGACGGGTCCCCGGCTTCCGGGTCATATTCATATCCACAGACAAGACATCTATACTTTTTCACAGTGCTTCCCTCAAGTTATAGTTTTTTTTAAAATTGGATTCAAACAGCATCGTCCCGGACGGAACCGGGACCGGCAAGAGGTTTAAAGGCCGCCTTGGTTGCTCCGCAAACCGGACATCGCCAGTCATCTGGAATATCGGCAAAGGCTGTACCTTTCTTGATTTTTCCTTTTCGTTCCCCTTTGTCCGGGTTGTAAATAAACCCGCAGTTTGGAGTTTGGCATTGGTACATTTCTTCTGGCTGAGCCATTGTTCACCTTTTTGGGTTCAAGTATTCTTCCCCATCATCAATTAGGGGCTGTTGTGATCAGGACTTCCAGTGGCCATGCAGGTTGCAGTACTCCCGTGCAGTTACCTCCGAGGCCTCGATACAGAAGGTTGCTTCAGGAGCCTCTCCAGGAGAGAGGTTCTGGCGATACACTTTGCCGTCAGCCACCAGCTCAATCCATTCAATCCAGTGCTTCTCCTCCATGGGATGGGCAACCGAGCCAACAGCGACCTTATAGCCGTTGTCGGTTTTTGTAATGACAGGCACGTGTTTTTCCTGGGCGGCGTCAACGGTATTTTCCGCCATGAGATCCATGGGCTGTCCGCAACAGACCAGTTCGCCGGCGCCGGTGTGCAGTACTTCAACGATATTACCACATAAAGCGCACTTATAGACTTCGTTTTTCTTGGTCATGATATATTCTCCTGTTTAGATAAATGAAGCGGTTGATTTCCACAGCAATTTTTACGGCCGCTGTAGAACACACTGAAAAATCAGTCGTTATGTTTGGAGAGGTAATCGGCAACTCCCTCAGCGGTCGGCGTCATGGCATCCTCACCTTCATGCCAGTTGGCCGGACACACATCTCCGTGCTCCTCGTGGAACTTGAGCGCATCGACCATCCGCAGAGCCTCGTTAATGGATCGGCCAAGAGGCAGGTCGTTGATGACCGCGTGACGAACAACACCCTCATTGTCAATGAGGAATGTACCGCGCAGGGCTATACCCATGTCAAGCAGCACCCCGTACTGGCGTGATATTTTTTTATCCAGATCAGCAACGAGAGGATATTGAATATTGCCGATTCCTCCTTCGTTAACCGGGGTGTTTTTCCAGGCCCAGTGTGAAAACTGCGAGTCAATGGAAACACCGATCACCTCACAATTCTTTTCCTTGAATTTATCCAGGTTTTTATCAAAGGCGATAATCTCCGATGGACAGACAAAGGTAAAGTCGAGGGGATAAAAAAACAAAATTACATACTTCCCCCGATAGTCGGAAAGCTTAAAGTCATCTTTCATGGAGTTGTCGGCCATAACGGCCGTTGCAGTAAAGTCAGGGGCCTGTCTGGTTACAAGTGTACTCATTGGATTAATCTCCGTGCATTGGTTATGGATTGAAACATGGAAGTGTTGTAAGGTGTTTTATCTTCTTAAGATTTCGCGTAGAAGGTGGAAACTTTTCTTGTCGGCCAGTGAATTTTCCGGCGGGAATTCAGGACTTCAGGATAATTATTTTTTTTCCGCAGCCCTTACCAGTTTTCCCCGAGCAGTTCAAAGTAGCTTTGCGGGTGAGCGCAGGCCGGACATTTTTTGGGTGGTTCAATTCCCTCGTGGACATAGCCGCATTTTCTGCAATACCAGATGACCTTGTCATCACGCTTGAAGACCCGTCCTGATTTCAGGTTGTCGATAAATTTTCGGTACTGCCTGGCATGCTGTTTTTCTGCCTTGGCAATTGCGGTAAATACAGCCGCGATTAAAGGAAAACCTTCTTCTTTGGCGGTGGCGGCAAAAGCGGGATACATTTCAATGCACTCGTGTTCTTCGCCGGCCGCCGCCGCTTCAAGGTTCTCCATGGTCGTGCCGATGGATCCGGCAGGAAAAGAGGCGCGTACCTCAACTTCACCACCTTCAAGAAGCTTAAAAAGGGTCTTGGCGTGCGCCTGTTCCTGCTGGGCTGTTCGTTCAAATATGGCTGCTATCTGCACAAAACCTTCCTTTTTTGCGGTTTTTGCGGCAAAGGAATAGCGGTTTCTGGCCTGAGATTCACCGGCAAAGGCGGTAAGGATGTTGGTTTCGGTTTGGGTACCCTGTAAGGTTGCCATTGGTCTGTCCCCCTATGAAAGTGCTGATTTGCCGTCACCGGTAATGGCATACTTGCACCTGATCGGGCTTTCGATAAATCCTTTTTTCTTGAGAGCGGTAACCTGACAGCTGACCTGCTTGGGCTCAAGACTTGTGGCCGCGGCAATATCTTTACTGCCGCAGGCTTCTTTACATTTCGCCAGCGCTTCAAGAACCTGGCGTTGTTTATCACTTAAACCTTTGGTTCCGCATTTTGATTTACAAGCCATCTTTTCACGTTCTCCTTTCTTTTTTGATTGAGCACTGCATTTCGGGCAGATTCCGTAAAACTCGACTCGACATCCGGACACGAGGTACCCGTGATTTTCACCGGTGGGCAGAGAGATGTCCTTTTTATCGGCAAGGTCGATATTGTCAACCCGGTGACACTGCATACAGTAGATATGGTCATGCTGGTGAAGATCCCAGTCAAACCTTTTCTGCCGTCCACTGATTTCAAGCTTGTTGATCAGTCCGGCTTCGGACATGATTTCAAGATTTCGGTAGACGGTTGCCAGACTGATGCGGGGCAGCTTTTTTTTGATCCTGTCGTAAAGCTCGTCCGCAGTGGGGTGTGTTGCACATTTTTTGATCTCATCAAGGATGATTTCCCGCTGATGAGTCATGCGAAGTAGTTTCTGCATAGATAATATTTATTGTTAAGTATTATTTTTTTTTTACAGTAGTTGATAATTATTCACGTGTCAAGAAAATATAAGGCTCCATTGTTTTTTTTTCAGGCCCTATTAAATAAAAAAAGAAAACCCGGAAACCGGGGAACCGGTTTCCGGGAATACTATGCGACGATGCAAGATATGTCGTGAGATGCAAGAAGCGGAACTACTCAAGGACAAAATCATCCCGCCTGTTTTGTGCCCAGTCATCTTCACTTTGACCGGAAAAAAGCGGCCGTTCTTCACCGTAGCTGACTGTACGGATGCGAGTCTCTTCAACACCTAATTCTATCAGATAGTTTTTAGCGTTCAGTGCCCGGCGTTCCCCAAGGGCGAGGTTGTATTCGTTCGTACCACGTTCGTCGGAGTTACCTTCAATAACCAGGTTGCGACCGGGATTATTTTTCATATAATCAGCATCGTGCTCCAGCCGCGGGACCTGATCATCACGGATTGTCGCCTGATCAAAATCAAAATAAACCGGTTGCATTTCAATGGAGGAACGTCCATATGTCCTTTTATACTCGTCGCTTTTCTGGTCGCTGTTGACGGAAAAGCCGCCAAGGGCCTCACCGGCATCAAGTGATTCCTCTCCCGGCATATTTTCTTCACTGATTGTTCCCCGAGTGCTTATATCTTTGCCTTCCGGGGCGTTGGTACCGCTTTGGGAAGAATAGGATTGTACTGGTTTTTTGCCACAACCACCTAACAGGGCAAGGGAGGCGGTCAAAAAGGTGATAAGAAGCAGGCTGGTCAGTGTCTTCATGGGCATCCTCTGGAAAGTTGGTGGGAGAAAGATGAATTTGATCAACTATTCTACCTGTTCCCGGTGGAGGTCGTCAAGGGAAAGATGATCGACTTTTCCCGAGACTTCCCTCGTTTTTTTTCTTTATCAGCTGTAAATGAAAGCGAGGTGTTGTTTGTTTTTATTGCCACAGTGAAAATTGGGTGTTACATGACATCCTGTTGAGGTTGCAACTAACCCGTATATTTCACCAGGGTCTGCTGCAAAGGCATTCAACACCATGACTACAGCGGTACAGCTCCAAAAGCGTTCTCGACATACAAACAGTATGCCGGAATTTTCTGGACGTTGTGCCTCGAAGGTTTCACTTCGTTCGCTATCTGTATTCACGGAATTTGCCGCCTGTTCGCGACGAGTCCTGTGAACTACACGGGCTAATTTTTTATTTCAGGAGACTGTTATGTTGAAGAAAGCACTGTTGACACTTGTTGCCCTGTCTACTCTCTGCGGCTCAGCCTGGGCGGAAACCAGGATTGTTTTTGCCACGGATGCCACATGGCCCCCCATGGAATTTGTCAATGGCCAGAAAGAGATTGTCGGCTTTGCCATAGATTTCTTGAAGGCGGCCGGCAAAGAGGCAGGTTTTACACCGGTATTTAAAAATACGGCCTGGGACGGAATATTTGCGGGATTGGCTGTGGGAAAATATGATGCCATCAGTTCTTCGGTATCCATTACCGAGGAGAGGAAAAAGGCCATGGATTTCAGTGAACCCTATTTCACTGTTCACCAGGCATTGATTGTCAACAAGGCTTCCACGGTAAAAAGTCTTGCTGATCTTAAAGGCAAGAAAGTCGGCGGCCAGATAGGCACCACCGGCTACTTTGCCATTAAGGCTGCGGACGGGCTGGTTCCTAAATCGTACGATGAAATAGGACTTGCTATGGAAGATTTGAATGTGGGCAGGATTGATGCCGTTGTCTGTGATGATCCGGTTGCGGCCAATTACGCCCTCGACAAATACAAGGAGAAGTTGAAAATTGCGGCAGTCCTCAAAACCGATAAGGTCGAAAGCTACGGCTTTGCCGTGAAAAAGGGCAATAAAAAGATTCTGGACCTGCTGAATAAGGGAATTGAAGCGGTCAGGGCCAAGGGCATTGACCAGGAGTTAAAGAAAAAATGGATTGGCCAATAGAGGCCCTTCCCCTGCATTTTGCTTTCAATTCTTTTAGGGTTATGTCCCGAACTGACTTGTTCGGGACGTGTGCATTCGCGGAACGGTGACGGAACATTATGTCTGAGCAGGAAAAAATAATCGATATCGGTGACGGTGCCGCCATCCCGGATCCCAGGGATAAGGGGCTGTTTTCCGCCTGGAGGATCGCCCTGATCGGGACGATCAGTCTGCTGGTGATTCTGCCGCTGGCCAAGCCGGATCCCTATGCAAAAATTTTACGATTTGTTCCCGACGGCATCTGGGTGACCTTTGAGGTGACCATCGCCTCAATATCGCTTGCCCTGATAATCGGTTTGCTGACGGGTCTTGGCAGAATTTCAAAAAATCGATATATCAACCTTGCCGCTTCGCTTTATGTTGAGGTAGTTCGGGGGATACCGCTGCTGGTGCAGTTGTTTTACATTTATTTTGCCCTGGGTCGCATTGTCCGTGTTCCCGATATTGTCGCGGCGGTCATTGCCATGTCCTTTTGTTACGGGGCCTACATGGGGGAGGTGTTTCGGGCCGGTATTAAGTCCATTGATTTCGGCCAGACCGAGGCCTCGCTTTCACTGGGCTTCAACCGGCGGCAGACCATGGCCTATGTCATTCTGCCCCAGGCATGGCGGACAATTCTACCGCCGGTCGGCAATGAATTTATCGCCCTTCTTAAAGACACTTCATTAGTCTCTATTCTTGCGGTTGCCGATATTTTACGGCGGGGCCGTGAATACGCTTCGGAAAGTTTTAATTATTTTGAGACGTATACCATGATCGCCCTGATTTACCTGTTGATTACCCTGGTACTCTCAAAATTGATCTCCAATATGGAACACCGTCTCAGTCATTATGAACGCCGCTGACCCCATTATACGCATCAACAGGATTAACAAATACTTTGGTCAATTCAAGGCGCTTGACAATGTCAGCCTTGATGTGGAACTTGGTGAGAAGGTGGTGGTGCTCGGCCCCTCCGGTTCAGGGAAATCCACCCTGCTGCGGGCAATCAACAGGCTGGAAACCATCAGTTCCGGTTCGATTGTCGTGGATGGTCACGATCTTTATGCCCCGGGAGAGAATATCAATACAATCCGCATGGAACTCGGAATGGTGTTTCAGAGTTTTAATCTGTTTAAACACAAGACCGTGCTGGAAAATTTGACCCTTGCTCCGATCAAGCTCAAAAAAATGGACAAAGGCAAAGTGGAAGAATTAGCATTTTCCCTGCTTGACAAGGTCGGTATCAGAGATCGGGCGGACCATTATCCCGTCCAGTTATCCGGCGGCCAGCAGCAGCGGGTGGCCATTGCCAGGGCTCTGGCAATGGAGCCGAAAATTATGCTTTTTGACGAGCCCACTTCAGCCCTTGACCCTGAGATGATCGGCGAGGTCCTTGATGTCATGGTTACACTGGCCCGTGAGGGTATGACCATGGTGGTCGTGACCCACGAAATGGGGTTTGCCCGTGAAGTTGCCGACCAGGTTGTTTTCATGGATGACGGGGCCATTGTGGAAATGGCCCGGCCCGACATGTTTTTTGATAATCCGCGACACAGCCGGACGAAACTTTTTCTTGAACAGATTCTTTAATAGGTGCCGGGAAAAGAAGAGGGATGATCGTATATCATCTTGTCTTTATTACGTAACCCTGGTTTAATACCCGTCCTCCTGGGGGCGGGGTTGTTCTCCTTGTGTTTGCCTGGACCCCGGGCACCTTCTTTTTGTATTTTCAGCCCGCATATTTCACAAAGTTTTCTCGTTTGCACGTTTCTTTGATGAAGTTTCTTTTATTTTAAATGGTTATCTGACCAACATATTTGCGCTGTTTTTTGTCCCCCATCCTTTTTATCAGGACATTTCACCGAATTCGTTAGGTTGTGCCTCCCTTTTTTTGCTATAGTTGAAAAAAGTCGTTATCTCGATCCGAAAAAAAGACGGGAGTATTTTTTGTGGATGTATATATAGCACGACAACCGATTTTTACCCTGAACAAACGACTTCATGCCTATGAATTGCTTTTTCGTGAGTCCATGGGGGTAAAATTAGGGGACGTGGATGGGAACAGGGCAACGACCAGTTTACTCTCCAGTACCTTTTTAACAGAGGGCATAGAAAAAATATCGGCAGGTAAGCCTTGTTTTATTAATTTTACCGAGCAGCTGCTCGGTAAAGATATCGCAGCCTTTTTTCCCAAAACAAAAATCGTGGTTGAGGTCCTTGAGGATGTTGAGCCTACGGCCAAGGTCATTGCCAGCTGCACAAAGTTATCTGAACAGGGATACCAGATCGCGCTTGATGATTTTGTTTACAAGAAGAAGCTGGATCCGCTGATTGAACTGGCGGATATCATCAAGATTGATTTTCGTCTGAGCACGATTGATGAGATCGAACGGATGCTGTATAAACTTTCGCGGTATCAACTTAAATTTTTAGCTGAAAAAGTAGAAACCTATGACGAGTTTGACCGGGCGGCTAAACTTGGTTTCAGTTATTTTCAGGGATATTTTTTCAGCAAGCCGGAAACACTGCGTATAAAGGAGGTGGCCTCGGTCAAGCTCAACCTGATCAACCTGCTCGCCGAAGTAAACCGAAAAAAGACGACTATTGATAGACTTGATACTATCATTTCAACGGATCTCGGCATAACCTACAAACTGTTGCGTTATATTAATTCCGCATATTTTTATCTGTTGCACGAGGTGGCATCGGTCCGACAGGCCATTATTTATCTCGGTGCCAAGGAGATTCGTCGTTTTGTCACCCTGGTAATCATTTCGGAGCTTGCGTCTGATAAGCCGGAAGAGCTCATACGGTTATCCGTTGTCCGAGGCAGATTTTGTGAGCTTCTTGCCCAGGCCGGTACTGCGCCTGCTGATGCGGCGGAAATTTTTCTTCTTGGACTTTTTTCTCTTCTTGATGCCCTGCTTGATACCCCTATGCAAGAGATTGTGAAAAAATTGCCGCTGGCGGAGCCGGTGAAAGAGGCATTGGTAAATAAGAGCGGAGATCTGTTTCCGTACCTGCAGGTTATAACGGCCTATGAACAGGGAGAGCGGGAAAAGTGCATGAATATGCTGCATGTTCTGCAGCTCCCGACGGACGATGTCTGCCAGTTTTATCTCAGTGCCGTTCAGTTTGCGGATTTTGTCTGTAGAACAAGATAAGTTTTCGATACTATGAAAGGGGCGGAATGATTGGACCGTGGAAATTACTGGAGCATTAAACATACCCCTTTCGGAGTTGTCTTTTTCCTTTTCCCGCAGCAGCGGTCCCGGGGGGCAGAATGTCAACAAGGTCAACACCAGGGTCACCCTCGCCTTTGACGTGATCCATTCCCCGAGCCTTGATGATCGGCAAAAACAGTTGATTGTCGGCTGTCTTGCCTCAAGAATAAATAAAAATGGGGTGTTGCGGATAGCTGCTGATTCCTGCAGGACACAGGCGGGAAACCGGGAGGAGGTTATCCGGCGTTTTGTCGGCCTGTTGCAGCAGGCACTGCACCGGAAGCGACCCCGTCGAAAAACCAGGGTGCCGAAGCGGGCTCGGGAGCGTCGTCTGTCGGCCAAGAAAAACCGGGGTCGTCTCAAACAGCTGCGCAGCAGGAAAGTGTCCCAAAACGAATGATTCTACTCTCCCTGTTTCAGGCGTCCTGCGCCTTACGCCAGCCATCTGCTTTCAGTCGATGGATGCGGGCAATATTCCAGCTGCTGATTTCCTGCAGGTAGCGCCTGGGATCGGTTTTCTGCAGCTCTAAAATTTCAGCGCGTTCATCAAGAATATCCTGTTTTTCCCCGGGATACATTTCAAGCCAGCAGGCATAGCCTGAATCAAAAAGATAGCCGGGTTGAATCGTCTCCACATCGAGCATCAGTTTGGAGACGGTCATAAACCGGGCAAGGTCCATGTCATATTCTATGACCCATCCATTATCCACGAGCATGGTAGCGGGATCAAGCGTTACCTGGTCCGAACATTTAGGGCAATAGAGTTCGCTGATGACTTCCTGGCTGAGGATATTGTCCCGTAGATGGAACTGGGCGTTATTCCGGCCGCATTTGCACGTTTTTCTCACTTCAAGACACATGTTATCCCCTGCTGATATTTCATTTATTATAGTTAATGATAATTATTCATACTTGTTCTTCTCTTGGAAAGCAATAAAAAAATATTTTTCTGTTAAGCGCCCATCGATTCAGCTACAATTCTTTTAAAGAGGAGGGAATCCGTGGGCATAAAGAGAACGGGAAAGTTATTTGGTACCCAAAAGAGACTGACTCTAAGCGTGCGTCTGTTTTGGCTCTTATTTTTTGTTGTGTTGTCCGGGACAGCTCAGGGACGGAGCCTGTACTGGCAGGACATGCAGGTGCATGCCGAGCTGGACCGGGAAGGACGTCTGCATGTCATGGAGCAGCAGTCCATTGTCTTCAACGGTGCCTGGAACGGTGGCGAGCGGCGTTTTAATCTCCGTCCCGGTCAACGCTTAATCATGCATACTGTGTATCGGGTCGATCCGACCGGTAACCGGAAGATTTCTCTGCAGCAGGGCAATCTTGCCAGGATGGATCATTGGGTCTGGCACAATGCCACCACCCTGCGCTGGCGAGCCCGTCTCCCTTCTGATCCGCCTTTTTCCCACAAGGTTATCACTTATATTTTAGAGTATACGCTTTCCGGCATTCTTCTGCCGATTCAAGACGGTTATCAACTCAATCACGACTTTGCTTTCCCGGACCGGGACGGGGTGATTCAGCAATTCTCACTCCAGCTCAGTCTCGATCCATCCTGGCAGGTGCGCGGCACGCTGCCGACCAGGATACGCCGGCACGATCTTCCGCCGGGCAAATCCGTCGTGCTTTCAGCCGTGTTGCTGCATCCGGATGGAGTGCCGGCTGCAGTAGGTTTGCAACCCGTTCGACAAAAGCAGAACACGGCTGCCATGTTGATTGGCGGCCCGGTTACGGGAGCGCCGATCTGGTTGCGGGTGCTCATTATCACCCTGCTCTTTCTTCTCGCCCTGTTTCAGGGGATTAATTTTCTTGCCCATGAGCGGGGACTCGGGCGTTTTAAAAAGTTGCTTTCCCCGGACCGGATAGATGCGGCCTGGCTCAAGAGGTATGTTTTTTCTCTATCACCCGAGGTGGTCGGCGCCACCTGGGACAAGACGACAAATGCAAGCGAGGTCGCAGCGGTTCTGGCCCGCATGGTTCTGGAAGAAAAGATGAAGAGCCGAATTGAGCAGGAGGTTTTTCCCTGGTTGGGTTTTAAAATTCCCGGTATGTATACTCTCCATCTGAGTCTGCTTGTGCCGAGGTCAACTCTGCGCGGATATGAGCGGGAACTGGTCGACGGGCTTTTTATCGATGGTGATACCACCGATACAAAAAAGGTAAAAAAATATTACCGGAGTAATCGCACGACCTTTGATCCGGTTCATAAGATACGGGAGCCCCTGAAAAAGAAGGTCAGAGCCCTGACACAATCCTCAAAAAATTCCGTGGAAATGATCTGGGTGCCGACGGCGATTGCCTTTGCAATCGGTTTTTTTATCCTGTTGGCCGATTTTTTTGCCCACCAGTACGAACATCCCCAGGAACTGTTGCTCATTGGTGGGCTTGTTGCCCTGTGGGGGGTTGGTCTTGTTTCGGCCCGAAATTACCGCGCTACCGCCATGCACGTTCAGGGAAGGGCGCAATTGTTGTGGGGCTGGGCGGTCTGTGTCGGTATGATGTACATGGCGGCATTACTTGTCATGAATTGCAGCCCTCTTCTCCTGTTGGGAACGGCCTGTTTATGCGCGGCTGTTATTAATTCTATTCTTAATACCGGCAGGAGTAAAGATTCCCTCGAAGGAGTGCAACTGCGGCGGTATCTCGCTTCGGCCCGTGGATATTTCAGCCGGGAATTGAAAAAAAAGGATCCGGACGTCCAGGACGCTTGGTTTCCGTACCTGGTTGCCTTTGGTCTGGGCCCCGTTATTGACTCCTGGTTTCGGCGCTATGGAAGCCATCTTTCAACCGGCGGCTCGTCGTTTTCCGGAACCGGATCCCATGGCGGATTTACCGGTGGTGGCGGCCAATTTGGCGGTGGCGGCGCCGGAGGAGTCTGGAGCGCCGCTGCCGGCTCTATGGGGGCTTCAGCCAGCAGTAGTAGCGGCGGAGGATCTGGTGGTGGCGGCGGTTCCGGTGGCGGCGGCGGAGGAGGTTTTTGATGAAATGGTGGTGGATGGGAATCTATTTTGGTGGGCTGGTCTGGTCCGGCGTGGAGCCCCGGGACAGGTTTACCTGGCTTCTCGAGGTGATCCCCGCCCTTGTCGGCGGGCTGGTGCTTCTTGTTACCCGCCGCAGCTTTCCGCTGACGCCGCTCACCTATGGTCTGATTCTTGCCCACTGTATCATCCTGATGGTGGGAGGGCATTATACCTACGCCGAGGTGCCGCTTTTTAATTGGCTGAAGGATGTTTTTCACTTGGCGCGAAATAATTACGACAAGCTGGGCCACCTTGCCCAGGGCTTTGTCCCGGCCATTATCGCCAGGGAACTTCTCATCCGCAACCGGGTGGTCAATGGCGCGGGCTGGAGAAATTTTTTCATTGTCTGTTTCTGCCTCGCCCTGAGCGCCTTGTATGAACTCATTGAATGGGGGGTTGCCGTCGGCACCGGCAGCGGCGCCGATGCCTTTCTTGGTACCCAGGGTTATCTCTGGGACACGCAATCCGATATGGCCATGGCCCTTATTGGTTCTCTTACGGCCCTGGTAATGCTTCGCCGGATTCATGACCGTCAGCTTGACGAGTTTACAGGGTAAGGGACTGTGTAAAAATACCTGTAACATCCTGCTTGCCCTTTTGCCCATTTTCTACGTTGCGTAAAGGGCTGAATAGAAGAGACTATGCAACTCATTACGCGCCTTAAAAATGAACAAAATTTCAGCGCAAAATTGTTACACTTATTTCCTTACAGCCCCTAAGCGCCGGAGCAGTTAACCCTGTTGCCGATTTCGTTTTTCCACGGAATACGCAGCAATCCGATGATCCACCTCGCTGTATGAATATGTTTTTCACCCCTTAACAAGGCGGATTATGATGCTTATTTTTTAAACGAGCAAAAATCATCTCAATCATCCATGTATTTGTAACCGGTTTATCTTCACGAGGGAGGGGAGCATGAACATCGTTATTCTTGGGGCCGGGGCCATTGGCCGATTATTTGGGATCTATCTTGCCCGAAACGGGCATCGGGTCAATCTGGTTGATCCCAGCCGGGAGGGAGTAGAGGCAATAAACAGCCAGGGGCTTGGTTTTATGGAGCAGGGTAGCTCCGATCCTGATGCGGTAAGCTTTGTTCCGGCCCATGCCGTCACCCATGCCGGGGAGCTCCGCGAAGCCGAATTGACTCTGCTGGCAGTAAAGTCCCATGATACCCTGGCAGCTGTTCAGGCCGCGTCCCATCTGATTAATGCCGATGCGCCGATAATTACCCTGCAGACAGGCCTTGGCAACATTGAACTCATGGAGCAGGTGGTAAACAAAGAGGGGATTATCGGTGGTTTTACCTTTATGGCAGGCACGGCCCTGGGGCCTGGAATCGTGCGCCAGGGTGGAGCCGGAAAGACCTATCTTGGTGAAATCGGCGGCGGCATGAGTGATCGGGTACGGGATCTTGCCGGCATGTTTACCGAGGCCGGTCTTGTCTGCACCCCGGTGCATCGGCTCATGGGTCGTCTCTGGTGCAAGGTGATTGTGTATTCGGCCATCAACGCCCTTACCGCTGTTCTGCAGGTAAAAAATGGGCAACTGCTTGAGTCGATTGAGGGTATCACTCTGATGAAAAGACTTGTTGATGAAGGGCAGCAGGTTGCCCGTGCCCATGCCGTTGATCTGGTCTTTCATGATCTGTATGGATTGCTTTTTGATGCCTGCAGACGCACCCAGCAGAATATTTCCTCCATGCTGCAGGATATTCTCAGCGGGCAGAGGACGGAAATAGAGGCGCAGTGCGGGGCTCTGGTGCAGTATGGTGAGCAGGTCGGGGTGGCGACACCGACCCAGCAGACCATGGTCGAGCTGGTCAAACTGCTGGAAAGAAAGGTTACCGATGGATGGGCGGAAGGGGGAGGCGCACGATGAACGATTGGAAAAAAGTGCTTATCGCTGTAGATGATACCCCGACGTCCGACAAAGGGTTGGCGTACGCCGGTAATATTATCGGTAAACTTGAAGGGGTTCAGGTCTGTCTGCTGCATATTTATCCAGAACCGCCGCCTGATTATTACAGTAAGGGCGATTCGCTCACCGACTATAAACGGCAACGGGAAGAGCAGGCGGCGGAGGTTCTGGATCGGAGTACCAATACGCTGGCCGGTTTCGGGATCGGCCAGGAAGCCATCAGTCGGGATGTCAGGATGGCAGAACAGACAACCATCAGCGAGGCTATTCTTGACGCACAGAGGCAGGGGGAATTCGGCACGGTTGTTGTCGGTAAGCGCGGGGTATCCAAGGCCGAGGAATTTCTGTTCGGCTCCATTTCCAACGCCCTGGTCCACCATACGCATGATTGCACAGTCTGGGTGGTGGGCTGATGGCGGTGGTTGCGGATTTACCGCCTGAAATTGCAGAGCGGCTGCGTGCCCATCGGGTGACAAAGAGCCTGCGCAGAAAGCCGCGCGTTTTTACCGATACCACGGATTTTACTTCCATTGATTATGGAGATATTATCTATGTAGATGGTCGCTATTTTTTAGTGACCGCCTATACAAGAGAAGGGCGGTTTGGTGTTGACGATCAGATAAAGCCCTGGGTGCCGCGGGTGGAAAATCTCGCCACCGGAGAAAAGCGGATATTGAAACTGGTTTTCCACGAGACCTTTGACATTACCTTTGGGCCCTTTACCATTCCCTGTTATCGAAATCCTGAAAAAGAGGCTCGTATTCTGGAGCTGGTCCAGGGGCAGGTCCATTTTATGCAGGGCGAGGCCGTTCTTGATGAGGCCGGTAATCTGGTACGCATCCTGGATATTATCGACGGGACCCGCGTGGACAAGGTGATCCATCGCAGCAAGACAGGCCATAAGGAATATTTTTTTAATGAACTTCCCGGGATCCTTGCGCACTACCTCCCGTGCGTCGAGGCCATCGGTTTTCTCCATGCCCACGGCTTTCGCCACGGTGATGTCCGCCGGGACCATATTTTTGTCGAACGGGAAACCGGCATCTACCGCTGGATTGATTTTGATTATGATTTTTACATGCCGGAAAAACCCTTTGCCCTGGATCTCTATGAGCTGGGTAATGCCCTGATGTATCTGACCGTGCGTGATAACGTTTACCCGCGTGACATCCTGGCTGACCCGAATCTCGGCCAACCGGTCGCGGACAGCTTGCTTCCCGGTGATTATTGTCTGCTCTCTAAAAACAGAATTGCCAACCTGCAAAAAGTTTTTCCCTACATTCCCACGGCGCTCAATAATATATTTCTCCATTTTTCTCTGGGCACCGATGTTTTCTATGACAGTGTTGATGAACTGCATCAAGACCTTGCCGATGTGATAACGCAGGGCTGGTAAAAAAGAAGGGCCGGGGAAAGAAGCAAGGTAGCGGCCGAATGGTTTGACCTTTGCGAGGGGGGATGGATAGGCTCAGGGGGAGATAAAGAGTGTCCAGAGAGCAGGCTAAGTAGTGATTATTCATCGCCGGGGTCAACAGGATGGGTCTCTCGCGGAGTATTTACGATATAAATATGAGTGCGTCAGGGAGGTAAATACACCCTTCTTCACTTTATCATAACAATGGCTAACTTGACCGGTACAATGAATGAACATGCATTCATTTTTAGTGCGTTTTTATTATTTTCTTCCTTTGTTGAACCAGAGTTTACCTATGTAATATATTAACATAACGTTATTTTCTTTGAGGTATCAATTTTCCTGAATAAAAAAAAGATTAAAATAGATTTTTTTTTCATTCCATTGTTTTGTAGTGTGCCTTCGCGTAACGAGAGTTCCATTGTTTCAACGGGTTATATAGTGCACAATGTGGTAGCCAGCAACTTGTTGGAAGTCTTCGAAAAAAGAAACCCTTGACAGTGTCGAAAGAACAAGGGTATGTACATACAAAAAAATGATTTCACTGAAAAATGCTATTTTTTTTGAAGGCCTTAAATTCTTGAAATTGAGCATAATGTAGATTTTTTTAGAGTATTTTTTTGACAAGGAAGCCGGTTACTGAAACCCCTGTGGCGCGGAAGGCAATGAGTTCTTTGCGTTGAACAACAAGAGGATGGTCATGAAAAAAACTGTATACAGTATTTGTGGTATGTGTGCTGTTCGTTGTCCGGTCAGTGTGACCGTTGAAGGTGACAAGCCTGTCTGGATTGAAGGCAACAGCAATGACGGCGGCATGGGGAAGAGTCTCTGTGCAAAAGGAGGAGCTACATTTTCGCAACGGCTTGATTCGCAACGGCCGACGCATCCCATGATACGCACCGGCGAACGGGGGGAAGGGCAATGGCGGCAGGCAACCTGGGATGAAGCTTTTGATTATATCACAGAAAAGCTGAAAGGTATAATCTCCAAGCATGGTGCCCGATCAATAATGTTCAGTGACCGCGGCGGTCCCTTTGCAGATCTTCGCAAGGCATTTGTCAAGGCACTTGGCTCTCCAAACTATATGAATCATGATTGCACCTGCGGCCGTAATGTGAATCATGCCTCCAAATCGATTTATGGTCTTGGGAGAAAAGGGTTTGCCTACGACTTCAAAAACGCAAGCCATATAGTCCTTTTCGGACGGAACATCACCGAGTCCCTTAAAGTAAAAGAGGTGAAAGGCTTTATCAAGGGCGTGAGCAATGGGGCTCATGTAACCTATATCGATCCTCGGGCCTCCAACACGGCAAGTAAGGCAACCCGTTACTGGCAGGTCAAGCCCGGAACCGACTATGCGCTGCTCCTCGGCATCACCCACTATATCGTGAAAAAGAATCTTTACGATAAAGATTTTGTCAAGCAGTACGTTGACGGTCTTCCAAAATTGAAGACCTTTTTAAAACCGTATACTCCTGAGTGGGCTGAAAAGGAAACCGGTATATCCGCGGAAGAAATCATGGCCTTCTGCCATGAAGTTAACAATGACCGGCCCAAGGTCATTTTTCATCCAGGCTGGATGTTGTCCCGCTACAGTGATTCCTTTTATGCCTCCCGAATGATTCACCTTTTAAATGCACTCATGGGAAGCATGGAAGTTCCCGGCGGTCTTTTTTATCCCAAGGGACCAGGAGATGCGGGATCGGGAGGGCTGAAAAGTCTTGGTGCCGATATTCCCGCTCCCGAGGAAAAAGAGCGCGCCGATGGTTGTGGGTCCAGGTATCCGCAATTTGACAAGGGTGCGGGCATGTTGCATACAGCCTATGAGGCTATCGAAAGCGGAAAACCCTATCCGATGAAAGCGTACTTCATTCATCGGCACAACCCGCTTATCGCTCTGCCCGATACCGCTGAGCAGAAACGTATCTGGGATAAGCTGGAATTAATTGTCTCGACGGATGTGTATTTCAGTGAATCTTCTTGGTACGCCGATGTGATCCTGCCTGAAAATACCTATATCGAGCGTGACAGTATCCTGCGTACGGAAAAAGGGTTGAAACCGGGTTTCGGGCGTCGGCAAAAATGTGTGGAGCCGTATAACGACTCTAAGCCCGGCTGGCAGATATATACGGAACTGGCAAAGAGGATGGGTAAGGGAGAGTATCTCCCCTATGAATCCATAGAGGAAATCTGGAAGTACCAGTTGCAGAATACGGATGTGAAGATTGAAGATTTTGACGCTAAAGGTTTTGTCAAGTTAGCAAAAGATCCTATCTGGTATGATCGCGACAAGCTGAAATTCGGGACGGAATCAGGAAAAATCGAGATTGTTAACAAGAAGTGGGAAGATATGGGCGTGCAGTCACTGAAGCCTTATGAGTCCCCTCAAGGCCCGCCTGAAGGAAGTTTTAGTTTACTTTTTGGACGTTGCGGCTATCAGACCCATGGCATGCATCATAACAATCCAATCATTTCCGAGATGCTTGGTTCGAACAAACTGTGGATTAATACCGCAGAAGCCCAAAAGCTTGGTATTAAGGATGGTGATGAGGTAGAGATCGCCGCAGGCGAGACTAAAGGGATCATGCAAACCAAGGTGACAAATTTTATCCATCCACAGGCCGTCTTCATGCTCCATGGTTTCGGTACGGATGTTCCGGCCAGAGAGCGATCTTTTGGGAAGGGCGTGGCCGATCAGATTTTCATGAAGGGAAAACTGACAGACTGGGACAAGGCCGGTGGTAGTCCAAATATCCAGGGATGTTTTGTGACCATTAAAGCGCTTTCATAGTCGGAGGAAGACGGATGAGTAAATATATCGTAACCCAGAATGTAGCGGATTGTATTGGATGCAAGGCCTGTGAAGTACATTGCAAAGATAAAAATGATCCTGGTGAAGGTGCTTTCTTTTGCAAAATGATGGAGGTCGAGTCGGACTCGGGCAAGTTGCCAAGTCGTGATTTTGTCTACATGGCCTGCTTTCATTGCGAAAAGCCATGGTGTGTCGATGCCTGCCCGACCGGGGCCATGCAGCGGCGTGATAAGGACGGCATTGTTTTTGTCCAGGAAAGCCTTTGTGTCGGCTGTAAGGCATGCATAGTGGCCTGTCCCTGGGGAGTGCCTCAGTGGAAAGCCAGCACCGGCAAGGTGGATAAGTGTGATTTGTGCAAGGATCGTATTGATGAAGGCCTGGAGCCGGCGTGTGTCACGAAGTGCACAACCAATTGTCTGACTTTTTCCGTGGTCGGAAATGTATCGGATACAAGGCGGCAGGATTTCGCCGAACAACTCATGCAAAACCGGAAATAACAGGAAGAGTCCATGGTAGCACAGAACATTCCACAAGAGTATCTGGCGATATTCATCCTGATTATTTTCGGGATCTTGTTTGGCGTGATTACCCTTTATGTGGGGCGGTTTTTCAGGATAAGCCGCCCTTATCATGAAAAACTGATAGCCTATGAATCAGGGAATGAACCTACCGAGGCCCCTCGGATGCGGTTTTCAATCAAATTTTACCTTATTGCCATTCTTTTTGTCGTCTTTGATGTAGAGTCTATTTATCTGTACCCATGGGCTGTGGTGTACGATCGTCTTGGGCTTTTTGCTCTTGTTGAGATGATGATATTTATCTTCCTGCTGCTGGTAGGCTATGTTTACGCCTGGAAAAAGGAGGTTCTCCAATGGGAGAAATAAAAGAGCCCGGTCTGGTGGAAATTGAGGACGGGGTTAAGATGATTCCAGGGGCCAATGCTATTCTCGGCCCATTAAATAAGTTGGTTAACTGGGGTCGTGCAGGGTCAATATGGCCGGTCACATTTGGTCTGGCATGCTGCGCCATTGAGATGATGGACACCGGGGCCTCCACCAATGACCTTGACAGGTTTGGTATTATCTTTCGTGCCAGTCCCCGTCAGGCCGACTGTATGATTGTCGCCGGCACTTTAACAAAAAAAATGGCGCCGATTCTACGGCGTGTTTATGACCAGATGCCTGAACCGCGTTATGTGCTGGCAATGGGCAGCTGTGCATGCAGCGGCGGTGTATTTAACTCCTACGCGGTTACTCAGGGTGTTGATACTATTGTTCCGGTTGATGTCTATGTACCGGGGTGTCCTCCACGGCCTGCTGCGTTGATGCAGGGCCTTATTAAATTGCAGGAAAAAATTTTACAGGAGCAGTACAGATGGAGTCTATGGAGGTAGCAAGACGCCTGCAGGAGCAATTCTCAGAAGAGGTTCTTGATATCTGTGATTTTCAGGGACAGGTCGGCGTTATAGTAAAGCGGGACAAAATAGTTGAAATGCTTCGCTGGCTGCGCGACAGTTCTGATTTACGGATGGATCATTTGATGGATCTATGCGGTGTTGACAATAAAAACCGTCCGGAAGCAAATCTCCAGCGTTTTGAGGTTGTATACAATCTCTATTCTATTCCTTTGCGGCATTCTATTCGCATTCGTGCCCAGGTTCCGGAAAACGATCCATGTGTTGATACAATTACGACGCTCTGGACAGGCGCCGACTGGCATGAACGTGAATGTTTCGACTTGATGGGTATATCTTTTACAGGCCATCCGGACCTGCGGCGGATATTGCTGCCTGATGACTGGCAGGGCCATCCCCTGCGCAAGGAATATCCTCTGAAGGGAAGAGAAGAGTGGTCAGGATTAGTGGAATTGCAACGCAAGGCGGTAGAATTACACCAGTTTGATTTAGGTAAAGGAATTCTTCGCCAACCGGCCGCTGAACAGTCTCACACTAAAGGGAATGATAAATCATGACACGCCCCATGACGAAAACAATAAATGTTCCGGTTGCCGACGGAGAGGGGGATCGCTATACCGTAAAAATGGGGCCGCAGCACCCGGCTACCCATGGTGTATTGCGGGTTGATCTCGAACTTGACGGCGAAACTATCCTCAAATGTACCCCCCATGTCGGCTACCTGCACCGGGGATTTGATAAAATTGCTGAGCACAGGACCTACGCTCAATCGTTGATCTTGTCTGATCGCCTTGATTATATCGCCGCCATGGCTAACAATGTCGGCTACTGTGTCGCCGTTGAAAAATTGTTGGGTGTCTCTGTTCCGTTACGTGCGAAATACCTTCGTACCATGGTCTGTGAGATGTCACGGATTGCCTCTCATCTGCTCTGGCTGGCAACCCATGCTCTTGATATCGGTGCCATGACGGTCTTTCTCTACTGTTTCCGTGAGCGGGAAGTTCTTTTAGAATTATTTGAGGAATTGTGTGGGGCGAGACTTACGTTTTCCTATCCGAGGATTGGCGGTGTTCGTCAGGATGTGACCAGGCATTTTATTGATAAACTTCAGCGTTTTATTAACGAATTTCCAGGTAATCTTGAGGAGTATGAAACCCTGATCGATACCAATCGTATCTGGCTCAAGCGAACAGTGGGAATTGGTGTGCTGTCAGGGCAGGAAGCTCTTGATCTTGGCTTGACCGGCGCCTGTCTTCGTGGATCCGGTATTGATTATGATATTCGCAAGCATCGTCCTTATGATGCCTATGATCTTGTTGACTTTGAGGTGCCATTAGGGGCCGATGGCGATATTTATGCCCGTTACCGCTGCAGGATGGAGGAGTTTACACAGTCCAATCGTATTCTGCAGCAATGTATTGACCAGCTTCCTCCCGGTCCAATCATTGGGGAGGATGCACCGGATTTGGTTATGTCTCTGCAGGGAAGCAGGAAGGTAGAGGTCGACAGTTCCAGATATGGAACCGGTCTCGTTCGACTCCTTGAAGAAAGTGGGGAATATCCTGCCGGTGATATTTATGTTTCTACCGAGGTACCGAAGGGCGAACTCGGATTTTACTTCATCAGTGATGGCAGCGGAAAGCCTTACCGGATGCATATTCGTTCACCTTCCTTTATTCACATTGGCGCCCTGCCTGCCCTTGTAGAGGGTGATTTGATTGCAGATTTAATAGCAAATATTGGTACGCTTGATGTGGTACTCGGTGAATGTGACAGGTAGATCGAAAAGAAGCTTAGAATTAGAAGAGGATACAAGACACAAGGAACATTATGCAGGTTATAATAATACTTATTGAGATTCTGATTCTTTTTGCGATCGTCATGTTGCATGTTGCGTATGCAACCTATTTTGAACGAAAAATAATAGGACATATGCAGGTGCGTTTAGGGCCGATGCGAGTCGGCTGGCATGGTCTTTTACAACCGATTGCCGATGGTATCAAGAGTTTTTTCAAGGAAGACGTGGTTCCTGAACAGGCAGATGTATTCACATTTCGTGCTGCGCCGATTATCTGTCTTGTTGCGATGATGACTTCGCTTGCCGTGCTTCCTTTTGCTAAAGGCTGGGTACTGGCCGACATCAATATCGGTCTTTTGTTTATTTTTGCCATGAGTTCGTTGTCAAGCTATGGTGTTATTCTCGCGGGTTGGGCATCGAACTCTAAATTTACCTTTCTTGGCGGACTCCGCTCCATGGCTCAGGTGATCAGTTACGAAATTGCCATGGGATTGAGTCTCGTTGGTGTCATGATGATGTCCGGTACGTTGAACCTGACCAAGATTGTTGAAGCACAGGGAGCTTCCTTTTCAGGGATGTATGTCTTCCCGCAGATCATTGCTTTTTTTGTCTTCTGTGTTGCAATGCTTGCGGAGACCAACCGTGTGCCCTTTGATTTGCCTGAAGCAGAGACGGAACTTGTTTCGGGCTACTGTACTGAATACAGCGGCATGCGGTATGCCATATTTTTTATGGCTGAGTATATTGGAATGATGGTCATGGCTTCAATCGGTACTATATGTTTTTTAGGCGGATGGAGCGGACCTTTCGAGGTGGCTTTATTTCCACCCTTCTGGTTTGTGGCCAAGGTCTATGTGTTCATGTTCTTTTTTATCTGGATACGGGCGACACTGCCTCGGTATCGGTATGATCAGTTGATGGAGGTGGGTTGGAAACTGCTTATTCCCCTGGCTCTCGGCAATATTGTTCTCACCGGTTTCATCAAAGCTTTTACCGGCTAAGGGGGGTTACATGCAGATTCAATACAAACCCAAAAGAAATTTACTTCAGACCATCTTTCATGTTGAAATCATGCAAGGTATGGCGCTGACCTTAAAGAAACTTTTTTCAAAGCCAATTACCAGGCAATATCCTGATGAACGTCCGGAAATAGAATTAGGATTTCGCGGACAACACGCACTCGTCCGTGATGAAATTACCGGCGAATCGAAATGTGTTGCCTGTATGCGCTGCGTTACCGTCTGCCCGTCACGTTGCATTTATATCCGTTTTCATAAAGACGAGGACAGTGGAGCTCGGGTAGTTGACTCTTATGATATTGAGGCGCTGCGTTGCGTGTACTGCGGGTTTTGTGAAGAAGTCTGTCCGGTAAATGCCTTGGCCCTTACCGAAATTTATGAGTATGCCGCTTATGACCGGGAATCAATATTCTTTGATCAGGAGAAGCTGCTTGGTAATTGGGACCGTTTCGTTGAAATGAAGGGAAAGGCTATGGATAATTATGTTAATCCATTTTGGCGGCCACGTGGTATTCCGGAGGGGAGACTTACTGCGGCCAAGCGTCTGGATGTGCCAGATGAATGGACTGTTGAAGGGCAGGTTGTTGGAAGTCAAGCTAACGTGAACGATTAACAATGAAAAGTTCCGTATAAGGAGCAGCTCTTTATGTTTACCCTGATATTTTTTTGTTACTGTGCCGTGATGATTATCGGTTCCGGATTGCTTGCTATCATCATGCGTAATCCGGTTCATTCGCTTCTTTCCGTTTTAGTTCTTTTTTTTCATATGGCCGGATTGTATTTAATGCTCAATGCGGAATTTCTTGCTGCCGTACAGATTATTGTCTATGCCGGTGCCATTCTCGTTCTTTATCTCTTTGTTATGTTTCTGGTAAATATTCGAGAGGAACTCAAAATGGACCGGTTTGTTCAATCGGCATGGCTTTCAAGGATTATTTCCATAGGTATTGGTTTTTCCCTGATCGCTATTCTGCCCGCCTTTGTTCTTGGTGAAAAAGGCCATTGGCCGCTTGAGGCAATACAAAAGGCCACTAACACAAAGGCCTTGGGGCAGGAATTATATTCCACCTATATTCTACCCTTTGAGATTGCCGGCCTGATTTTACTCATTGCGGTTGTCGGTGGCTTGGTATTGGCTAAACGAAATTCTTCAACAACTATAGAAAAGAGCTGAATAATGCATTGTCAACGTTTACTCGCCGGGTGTGAAATGCAGATTTCGCCTCCTGTCTCTTCTCTCCTTTTCTTTACAATGGAGGTCTCCAGGTGATCCCTTTAAGCTGGTATATGAGCCTTGCGGCCATTCTCTTTGCCATCGGTGTATGTGGCTTTCTGACCCGGAGAAACATTATCATGATGTTTCTTTCCATCGAGTTGATGTTGAATGCCGTTAATTTGAATATGGTTGCCTTGAGTCATTATCTTGATTCCATGCGTGGTCAAGTTTTTACATTTTTTATAATAACGGTAGCGGCTGCCGAGGCGGCAATCGGCCTTGGTATTGCCATCACACTTTACCGAAGCAGACATACCGTCCATGTTGATGAAGTTAACGAGTTGAAGGGATAGGCATGAGAACTCGAGCATTGAATATTATTTTTTTGGTACTTACCCTGACTGGATTTTGCTGTTTGCCGACGGCTGCATTATCGGCTCACGAGCAAGCTACGCATACGCCTGCCATAACTGTCGATGCGGAACATGGTGGAGCTGCTCTTCATGCCCATAGTGAGGAGGCTGGACAACATACATCAGCCACGTCCCATGAGGAAAACATGCGGCAAATCGTCGCACCAATTGAGAATGGATCAATACCTGGATACCTCCTTTTGATTCCTTTTTTACCGCTTGCCTCTTTTATTTTTACTTTACTTCTTGGTAAACGACTCGGGGTACGATCGCATTGGGTTCCAATTATAACGGTGTTAATTTCTTTCTCCTGCGCATTAAAGGCATTTTTTGAGGTTAAATCAGGCCACTATATCAATCAGGATCTGTATACCTGGATTAGCTCGGGGAACACTCGGGTTGCAGTCGGATTTTTGCTTGATCAACTGACTTCGGTCATGCTCATTGTCGTGACAACCATCAGTGCATTGGTCCATATTTACTCCGTCGGCTATATGAAAGGGGAAGACGGCTATTATCGTTTTTTCTCCTACCTGAGCCTTTTTACCTTTTCCATGCTCATGCTTGTACTGGGCAATAATTTCATGCAGCTCTTTTTCGGCTGGGAAGCGGTTGGTCTTTCCTCGTATCTTCTGATCGGCTTTTATTATGAAAAGGTATCTGCTGCCGATGCAGGGAGAAAGGCTTTTCTTGTCAACCGGATCGGTGACTTCGGCTTTATTTTAGGGCTGTTTCTTGTTTTTGTCAATTTCGGCAGTCTCCATTATTATGATGTATTTTCGCAGACCGGGCAGATCGTCGGCCAGACGTTTTCCATATTCGGCATGACCTTTGATATGCCGACGGCAATTTGTCTTTTGCTGTTGTGCGGTGCCATTGGTAAATCAGCACAGATTCCTCTGCATGTCTGGCTGCCGGATGCGATGGAAGGCCCGACTCCGGTCAGTGCGCTTATTCATGCGGCTACAATGGTAACTGCGGGTGTTTTTCTTGTTGCCCGCTGTAACCCGCTTTTTGAACTTTCACACTATGCGTTAAATGTTGTTACCCTGATTGGAGTGGTTACCTGTCTTTTTGCCGCTACTATTGCCCTGGTGCAAACGGACATCAAAAGGGTGGTTGCCTATTCCACCGTCAGTCAGCTTGCCTATATGTTTATTGGGTGCGGAGTCGGCGCTTATTCCGCTGGCATATTCCACCTTTTCACTCATGCTTTTTTCAAGGCCCTGCTCTTTCTTGGATGCGGTTCTATCATTCTGGGTATGCATCATGAACAGGAAGTAAAGTTCATGGGTGGCCTGAAGCGTTATATGCCTATAACCTATTGGACTTTTTTACTTGCATCTCTTTCAATATCCGGTGTCCCCGGTTTGGCAGGCTTCTTTAGTAAAGATGAAATTCTTACCATGGCCTTTAATTCTGAAATCGGTACTGGAAAATTCGCCTGGTTTATTGGAACATTCGTCGCCTTTTTAACCGCTTTTTATTCTTTCAGGCTGTTTTTCCTTATCTTTCATGGTGAATTCAGGGGGACTGCAAAACAAAAAGCACATCTTAAAGAATCATCACCGGTGGTTACCATACCCCTTTTACTGCTGGCGGTCGGTGCTGTTTGTGCCGGCTGGTTCGGTATTCCGGCCCTGCTTGGCGGCCATAATTACTGGGCTCATTTTCTCGCGCCGGTGCTTGGTCATCCACATATGAATATCTCTACATATGCAGAGTCCATGTTAATGGGATCTTCGGTGCTTGCCGGTGGTTGCGGTATTCTGCTGGCCTTTTATATGTATATTACCAAACCGGAAATTCCGGCTGTGCTTGCCGAGCGGTTTCCCAAGGTCTATAGACTGTTGTTGAATAAATACTATATTGATGAAATCTATATTGGAGGCATTGTCGAGCCGACCCTCAGTTTCAGCCGGCGAATTCTGTTGAAAATTGTAGATATTGGAATCATAGAGAATATAGTTAACGGTATTCCCAGAGGAATCGGGAACTTCTCCAATAAAATTAGAAAGCTCCAGGACGGGCAGGTCTCTCATTACCTTGCCTGGATGGGTGGAAGTGCACTGTTTATCTTTGTCTATCTGTTTACAAAGTAAAGGTTAGGGGTTAGGGACAAGTAAATATGGGTTAACTGCCCAGCCAACTATAATTACGGTAATAAATATGTCAGTACCATTGCTAAGCGCACTAATTTTCTTTCCTATTATCGGCGGTTTTTCTTTACTGATCGTGAAAAGGGAAGATGTTCAGGCCATAAAAACCATGGCCTTGATTATAAGTCTGATTGAGTTTGTCCTTGCCCTGCCATTGTTTTTTATGTTCGATAAAACTACATATCTTATGCAGTTTACCGAACATCATGCCTGGATTCCTGCATTTAACATCTCCTATAGTCTTGGTGTTGATGGTATCAGTGTTCTCTTTATTTTGCTGTCGGCGCTGATCACAGTCCTTTCTATTCTGGTGTCCTGGGAATCGATACAGACCAAGGTGCTGGAATTTTTTCTCTCCGTCCTTGTTTTAGAGGGTGTGATGATTGGAGTTTTTTGTGCCTTGGATCTTTTCCTTTTTTATATTTTCTGGGAGGCAATGTTGATCCCAATGTTCCTCATCATCGGTGTATGGGGTGGACCAAATCGACTGTATGCTACCATAAAATTCTTTTTGTACACTTTAGTTGGTAGCCTGCTTATGCTCATTGGCATGATCACGCTTTACATGAACGGAGGACATACCTTTGATATCCTCAAGCTTGCGGAACATACGTATTCTTTCCGATTGCAGATGATTCTTTTCTTAGCATTTTTTGCAGCCTTTGCCGTCAAGGTGCCCATGTGGCCGGTTCACACCTGGCTGCCCGATGCCCATACTGAAGCGCCTGCTGCCGGTTCGGTAATTCTGGCAGCAATTTTAATTAAAATGGGCGCCTATGGTTTTCTCCGCTTTTCCATGCCCATCCTTCCCGATGCCACGCAGGCTATGATGATTCCGATGATCGTGCTGTCACTTATCGGTATCGTCTACGGCGCTATAATATGTCTTGCCCAGTCTGATCTCAAACGGCTTATTGCCTATAGTTCGGTCAGTCATATGGGGTTTGTCACTCTTGGTATGTATGCCCTAAATACGCAGAGTGTAGAGGGCAGCATCCTGCAGATGATCAATCACGGTGTTGTGACCGGCGCCTTGTTCCTCTGTATAGGCATGGTTTATGAGCGAACCCATACCAGGGTAATTGCCGATTACGGTGGACTTGCCACAACGATGCCGGTATTTGGCGGATTCTTTTTGCTTTTTACACTTGCCGCTGTCGGGTTGCCGGCAACGAATGGTTTTATTGGTGAATTTCTTATTTTGCTCGGCAGCTTTATTGCACTTCCCTGGGCAGCATTCTTTGCCGCTACTGGACTTATTCTCGGAGCCTGGTACATGCTTTGGCTGTATCAGCGTGTTTTCTTCAACCCGGTAAATGACAAGGTTATCGGGCTGCCCGAATTGAATGTGCGTGAAATAGTGACCCTTCTACCCATGGTGGTATTGGTTTTCTGGATTGGATTGTACCCGGACGCAATGCTAAGTTTCATGCATGAATCGGTTGCGCACCTCCTGCAACAGGTTAATGGTACTGCAGGGGTTGAGCATGTTAAGCAGGTAACATCTATTGTACTGCATTAAATTAAAGGAATTTACAATTACTTGTAGTTATAGCTAAAGGATAGAAGATGATAAACTCAGCAATAGTCAGCTGGACAGCCTTCGAGCCGATTTTACCGGAAATGCTTTTGGTCTGTATTGGCCTGGTGGTGATAGTATTGGACCTGTTTGCCGGCAAACATCGTGAATTTTTGCCTTGGTTGACAGTGCTCGGCTGTATCACTGTGATGGGAATGGTTGCGGGGCAACAGAACGCCTCTGCATTTGGCGGTATGATACTTACCGATTCTTATGCTGTGTTTTTTAAAGTGATTTGTCTGTTAGGCGTTATTATGACTGCCTTGATGAGTGAGCATTTTCGCCGTACGGAAGGGTTGCTGCAGGGAGAGTACTACAGCCTGATGATTTTTTCAGCGGTGGGCATGTTGCTCATGGCCTCTGCCGGTGATTTGATGGTGCTTTACCTTGGACTGGAACTCATGGCCCTGTCTGTTTACTGCCTTGTTGGTATGCACAAGGGGGATGAGAGGGGAGGTGAAGCCGCGATGAAATATCTTCTTATGGGAGGATTTGCTTCAGCCATTCTTCTTTACGGTATGTCACTTGTTTATGGTTTAACCGGAACGACAAACATTGCGAAAATTGCCGAGCTGAGTGGTTCTGGACAGCTTCTCCATAATCCTGCCTTGCTGGGCGCCCTTGCCTTGATGATCGTTGCCTTTTGTTTCAAGGTGGCCATTGCCCCCTTCCATTTCTGGACACCGGATGTATATGAGGGTGCGCCTACGGCTATTACTGCTTTTATGTCGGTTGGCCCCAAAGCTGCCGGTTTTGCAATCTTTGGCAGGGTCTTGATTTCCGGTTTCCCCCAATTTCATGATCAATGGGGACCGCTGCTCGCAGCACTTGCTCTGCTTACTATGGGTATTGGAAACATTACCGCGTTGTGCCAGCAAAACATCAAACGAATGTTGGCCTACTCCGCCGTGGCCCACGCCGGTTATTCTCTGCTCGGTGTTATCTCCGGTACCGCTGATGGATTATCTGCCACGATGGCCTATCTTCTAATCTATGGTTTTATGAATATGGGTGCTTTTGCAATCCTTATTCTTCTGGCTTCGCCTGGAAATCGTCATGAGTCGCTTGATGATTACAAAGGACTTGCCAAGACGCATCCTTTAGCGGCACTTTTGATGCTCATTTTTATGTTTTCACTAACCGGCATTCCACCGACGGCAGGATTTGTCGGTAAATTCTACCTGATGAAGGCCGCTCTTGGCGCCGGTTACACGATGACCGTTATCGGGCTTGTCCTTTTCAGTTCCATTTCAGCATATTTTTATTTGAGGGTTGTTCGCTACATGTATATGAGTGACCCGCAGGAAGAGATAGAAATTAATTATACGGCTGGTATTTCAACTGTACTTGGATTAGCCTTACTCGGGGTTGTCGGACTTGGCCTGCTCCCGGGTTCAGTGATTGGCCAGGCCGCGAGTGCTCTGCTTGGTCAATAATGGTACTTAAGCAGCCTGCCAACTGCTTAAATACCTTGTTTTCTCCTTCGGATGTGACGGTCGGCCACTTGGTCGGCCGTCACCTATACGTAAACAAATTGTACTTGATTTAGACTTACCCGGGTTGTTGGAGCAGATTCGCTCCCGGGTTCAGAGATTGGTCGCGCAACAAGTGCTTTGCCTGGCCAATATGGTATAGAAGCAGCCTGCCAACTGCTTAAATACCTTGTTTTCTCCTTCGTTGACGGTCGACCATTGGGGTCGGCCGTCACTTTTTTTAACCACCTTGAAATATTGTATTTCGGAGTCTTGTTTCCCGCTCACCTTGCTCGATCTCAGCGTTATGCTTAAAAATATTTATCCTCGGCACCACGCTAAAGCTTGGTGTCTGCTGCAAAATTTTTAGCATGCCTTGCAGTACCCTTTAGGCATATTAAACAGGTTGGAACGAATTCTGTTTAATATGTGCGATCATTAATCTGGTAACATCATCGGCTGTGCCGTTGGTTGAATCAATAATAATCGCATCAGCCGCTGCCTTTAATGGGGCAATTGTTCGTTGCCTGTCATCCTGATCCCGCTTGATAATTTGCGCTCGTATTTCCGTTTCATCAGCGACCTCGCCTCTGTCTCGGAGTTGCTCGGCACGTCTGCGGGCTCGTTCTTCCGGCCTGGCATCGAGGTAAAATTTCCAGGCTGCCTGCGGAAAGACAACTGTGCCGGTATCCCTGCCCTCGGCAACTATTTTACCTTTTCGGCCCATCTGCTGCTGCAGGTCAGTTAATTTGTCGCGCACCACCGGCAATCCTGATATCCTGGACGCCAACATCCCCATCTCCTGCGTGCGGATAAAATTACTTATTTCTTTCCCGTTGAGAAAAACTCTGACGTCACCATCCGCACTTGTCGGGGGCTGAAGTTCTATTATAAGATCATGGATGAGTGCGGCCACAGCATCCTCATCAGCTGGGTTCACTCCAGCATTTTGACACGCATAGGCAACGGCCCGGTACATGGCGCCGGTATCAAGATAGGTGAAACCAAGACGCCTGGCCAGCTCACGGGAAACCGTTGATTTGCCGACACCGGCAGGACCATCAATGGTAACGATTAGCTGCTTTTCAGACATAGGACAGTTCGTTCAGACTCTCGGCAAGGGATTTGACAAACCGCGTGTTTTCGGCCTCGGTTCCAACTGTGATACGGATAAAATCAGGATAACCGTAAGCCTTCATGGAGCGGACAATAACTCCTTTATGGAGCATGCTCTCAAATAATCGGGTGGCATCGCCGCATACATCAATGAGAAAAAAATTGGTATGGGATGGGTATGGTTTGCAGCCAAGCTGCCGTACCTGTTCGCTGAGCCACTGACGTCCTGATCGGGTCTTATTAAGAGTGGAGTTATAATGATCGCTATCAGACAAAGCCGCAAGCGCGCCGATTTGGGCCGGGAGGTTGATGTTAAAAGGTTGGCGGACGCGATGTAGCAGATCGGCAATATCGCGGTGCATAAGACCAAAGCCGATGCGCAATCCGGCCAGACCGAAAGCCTTGGAAAAGGTGCGCAGGCCGACAACGGCTGGAATTCCTTCAGACTTACGAATATAAGAAAGGATATCTATTCGTAATTTCTGTTCAACAAAATCAGCATAGGCCTCATCAAGAACCAGGATGACGGATTCCGGCAACCGCTGAAGAAAATCATCAAAACGTTTGGTGGAGAAAAAGGTTCCGCAAGGGTTATTTGGATTATCGAGAAAAATCAACCGGGTTTGCTCGCTGACTGTATTGAGGATGGCTTCAAGGTCGTGTTGCATGTCTTTTAACGGCAGGACGGTATTCCTGCCCCCCCGAACCTGAACAAACTTCTGATACATAAGAAAGGAAGGGTGACTGGTGATAACCTCATCACCGGGACGGACAAAGGTCTTGACCAGGAATTCGATCACCTCGTTGGAACCGTTACCAAGGACAATTTCATCCATACCGGCACCAAGCCAGCGAGCCAGGGCTTCGGTCAGATAAAAGCTGGAACCGTCCGGGTAACGGTGCAGTCCCTGTAAGGATTTTTCAATGGCGGCAACAGCCTTGGGGGAAGGTCCCCAGGGATTTTCGTTGGAGGCCAGTTTAATGGAATTGCTGATGCCGTATTCACGTTCGAGTTCCTCAAGCGGTTTACCTGGAGGATAGGGTATAATTTCAGCGATATTTTCAGGAATATTTAATTTCATGGCAATACCGGCTTCTTTGTTGTCAGTCCCGTCCTTTGCTCGAGGTTCCAGGCGGCTTTAAGCAGCGTTGTTTCATTAAAGTGGGCGGCCTGCATCTGCATGCCAATGGGAAGCCCCTCTCCGGAAAATCCACAGGGAACCGAAAGACCTGGAATCCCGGCAAGATTTGATGAAATTGTCAGGATATCAGAGAGATACAGGGCCAGTGGGTCGTCAGCTTTTTCTCCGATCTTCCAGGCAGGAGTCGGGGTCACCGGTGAGACTATCAGATCACATTGGCTAAAGGTACTGGCAAAATCATTTTTAATCAGAGTGCGAACCTGGGAAGCTTTCTTGTAATAGGCATCGTAATAACCGGCAGACAGGGCATAAGTACCGATCAGTATACGGCGTTTGACCTCATCGCCAAACCCGTGCGAGCGGGATTGACGATACATATCAATCAGGGAATCAGCAGACATATCCCGATATCCGAATCGGACCCCGTCAAAACGGGCAAGATTGGAACTTGCCTCGGCAGGAGCTATAAGGTAGTAGACGGCCACGCAGTACTCGGTATGAGGCAGGGATACATCAACAATCTCAGCACCGGCGTCTCGCAGCATATTGATGCCGTTTTGGACGGCCTTTTCCACCTCGGGATCCAGGCCTTCGGCAAAATATTCCCCGGGAATACCGACCCGAATTCCCTGCAGACCATCTGTTAATGAGGTCGTGAAATCAGGAACGTTCTGTTTTATGGATGTAGAGTCACGCGGATCGTGGCCGGCAATGACATTCATCATCAGGGCGCAGTCGCGTACGTCCTTGGTTAACGGCCCCACCTGATCAAGCGAGGAGGCAAAGGCAACAAGACCGTACCGGGATACCCTGCCATACGTGGGTTTAAGGCCGACAATCCCGCAGAGTGATGCCGGTTGACGTATGGAGCCGCCGGTATCGGAACCAAGGGAGGCGAAACATTCGTCAGCGGCCACGGCGGCTGCCGACCCACCGCTTGAGCCGCCGGTCACATAGCCGGCTTTCCAGGGATTTTCCGGTACCTGAAAGGCGCAGTTTTCGCTGGTTGAGCCCATGGCGAATTCATCCATGGCAACCTTACCGATAAGAATAGCCCCGGAATCAGTTAGTTTCTCGATGACCGTTGCGTCATAGGGCGAGACAAAGCCTTCAAGAATTTTTGAGCCGCAGGTGGTCGGCATGTTACGGGTACAAAATACATCTTTGACTGCCAGGGGAATGCCGTGCAGCGGACCGCTGCCGCCATTTTTATCGGCTTGCCGTGCAGCCGCAAGCGCACCTTCCCGATCCAGTGTCAGGTAGGCCTTGGTGTGATTTTCTACTGCGTCGATGCGGGAGAGCACTGATTCGACCAGTTGCACCGAAGTTATCTCTTTTGCGGCAAGTTTATTTTTTGCCTCATGTATTGTCATGCTATACATATTCGTTTGCTCCCTCTACTTGATAACCTTGGGCACAATAAAGGCTTCGCCGTTTTGCAGTGGACCGGCGGCAAGCGCCTTTTCTCTCGGCAAGGATTCTCGTACCTCATCATCACGAAAGGCGTTGACCACATTCAGGGTATGGGTGCTTACCTCAATTCCGGTGGTATCGAGTTCGTCAAGTTTGGCCATATACTGGAGAATAGTGTCTAACTGTCTGGTCATTTTCTCTACTTCATCCCCTGACAGATCAAGTCGGGCAAGCCGGGCTACACGCTCGATTTTTTCTTTGCTTATTTTCATCGTATTACCAATATTATTAAATTAATAAGGCGCCTGCGACTTCCCCCCCCCTTTGTTAATTTAATTGCCTTAACAACGCCACATTGTCAGGATCTTCAATACAAAAAAAATTCGGGAGAAGGACAGGGTTCCAAGAAGAGAATGTAAAAGGAGCCGGTCGGGAATACAACAGAAAAAAGATGAACAGGGAAAAGATATACCTGCGGCTGTCTTGATCTCGAATGAAAATCCTAATTTTCAAGGTACCAGTTAACCATCTGATTCATTGTTTATAGAGCGACCGGGCAGAGAGGACAATTCCGGCAAAGGCTTCAACGAGTTCAGGATCAAACTGACTTTCTGCACAACGTCGTAATTCGGCCACGGCTTCTACGGTGGAAAGATTGCGGCGATAGTTACGACGTGAGGTCATGGCATCAAAACTATCGGCCACGGTAAGTATCCGCGCAAGCATATCCAGTTCATTGCCCCCAATACCGTCCGGATAGCCACTGCCGTCAAGTTTTTCATGGTGGTGACGGATGATATTTCGTTCACGTTCCATAAACTGCAGGGGTTCAATAATATTGGCGCCTACTTCGGGATGTTTTTTGATCAACTCCCATTCCTCCGGTGTCAGCTTTCCGGGTTTCTGTATACAGGAAAGATCTATAACCAGCTTGCCGATATCGTGGAACTGTGCGGCCCGTCGGAGTACAACCTGTTCGTCTTCGGGAAGATTAATGGCTTCGCCAAGCAGCATGGATAATTCAGTGACCCGGCGGGTATGTCCTGCGGTATACCCGTCTTTTTCTTCCATTGCCGCCTGCAGAGAGGACATGATTTGCACGGTCGCCTTTTCAAGGTGATCACTGTACTGTTCAAGAAGAATGTTTTTTGCGGCCAGTTCCCTGGTTTTAGCCTTTACCTCACTTTCAAGGTTTTGCTTATAGAGTTTTTCATGGCGGAGAAAGGTTCGCTTTTCAATGGCCCGCCTGACCTTGACATGAAAGAACTCGATGTCTTCTATGGGCTTGGTTATGAAATCGTAAGCGCCGAGATTTATCGCCTTGACCGCGTAATCCATGGAACCAGCGCCGGTAAGAAACAGTACCGGGATATCGAGCTTTATTGCATTCAGATGTTCCAAGGTTTCAAAACCGTCCAGATCCGGCATGTTGATGTCCAGCACTATAACATCATAATCTTCGGAAATTTGTTCAAGCACTTCCCTGCCGGATTGCACTGCAGTGACATCATGATTAAACATGGTGAGAATCTTGAAGATGGCGGTCCGGACAAGATCATCATCATCGGCAATAAGAATTTTAGAACCCATGCAATATACCTTTTAGACCCCCATATTTCACAAAGATCGTAGCGAAAGGTCGGAAAACGTTTTTTTGCAGATAGCGAACGAAGTGAGACCTTCGAGGACCAGGACCCAAAAGGCCGCAGACATGGTTTTCCGATCGTGCAGCAGATCGCTTGTGAAATATACGGGCTTAAAATCCTCTCCCAAAAGTCATCCAACTGATGGCTCAGATGACAACCTGCTTGTTTACGTTTTTCATAAAATTCTTGTCCAGCAAAGTGTAAAATTATACTTTCCAATAATTTTTTTGCATAGACAACGCCTGTTCCAGGGGTGAACATTCAACAGCGGCATTTCTCAGGGAGGTGCTTATTTTTTTGCTAAGACCCTGTCCCGCGACGCTTTCCCCGCATAATTCCGATAAAACAGCGAGAGCCCCATCCCGCATGCCCGTTAAATTATATCCCCCCTCCAGGGTAATCAAGAGCCTGCCGCCGCACAGTTCCTCAGCCAGTTCACGCATTATCCGGGTCATGTAGGAAAAACCGGCAGGACTGACCGTCATAGCGCCAAGAGGATCACCATCATAGATATCAAAACCGCAGGAGACGAGAAAAATGTCCGGCTGATACTGTTTCGCTATGGGGGCAAACAGCTCATTAAAAATGCGGGCAAATTCGGGGTCACCCTGGCCGCCGGGCAGAGGAACATTGACGGTGAAGCCCTCACCGCTTGCATTTCCGGTCTGGACAACGGAACCGCTACCCGGATAATACGGGTACTGATGGGTTGAACAATAGAGCACCCGATCGGTATCATAAAAACTGTGCTGGGTTCCGTTACCATGGTGCAGGTCCCAGTCGATAATCATGATCCGTTTCATTGACAGTTCTTTTCGGGCAAAGCGCGCGGCAATGGCAATATTGTTAAACAGGCAGAATCCCATGGACTGGTCATGTTCGGCATGATGGCCGGGCGGCCGAACAAGGCAAAAGCCGTTATCAATCTCTCCCCGGTCAAGACGCTGAATGCCATCGATTAAAGCGCCGACGGCAAGCCTGGCAGCAGCATAGGAGTCGGCCGAGGTCCGGGTGTCGGCATCGAGATAGGCGTGATCTTTGCCGGCTGTGGCTGCAATTTGCTTGATGAGTTTTGCTGAATGATTGAGTTCAATGGTGTCGGTTGATGCCGGATCAAATTGCGGATAGATAAAGCGTGAGCCTGTGTCTTCGTTATCAAGTTCATCATAGATAACCCGCAGACGCTTGGGAGATTCAGGATGGTCGGGCCCCGGATCATGAGCCAGAAAAAGGTCATCGCGGTAGATGGCGGTTTTGTACATATTTATTCCCTCCCGCAGGAATAGCTGTTGTCTTCGGTGATAAGCAGGTCCATGGTTTGATCATGGGGCTGGAGCTTGAGCATCTCAACAACCTGCAATGCATAGGCCGGGGCAATGCGCCTTGCCTGTGGCGCGGCCAGGGCAAGGAACCTGTCATAATAGCCGCCGCCGTAACCTAATCGTCCTCCCCGTTTGTCAAAGACCGAACCCGGGACAATAACCACCTCAATTGAAGCGGGATCTATCGCTCTTGTCTGTTGCAGGTCTTCATTCGGTTCCAGGATATTGCAATATCCCGGCTGAAGGTCTTTCTCGGGATCGGTTATCCGTATGGGGCGTAGTTTTCTTTCAGTCACATGGGTCACCGGCACAGCTACCCTTTTGTCAGCCAGCAGACATTTTTTGATAAAGGAAATCGTCTGTACTTCACTGCGAAAATTGACATAAACAAAGAGAGTTGACGCCCTCTGTATCTCGGGAAGATTAAGTAAGGAACCTATGATTTTCTTTGATTTTTCGTTCTGATTTTTTAAGGGAAGAGTATTCCGGCGGGCGAGTATTTTTTTTCGTAAATCATGGTTGCTCAGTTCCATTCTCAAGAACAAGAAAATTATAGTATTTGCCGGGTCTTTTTAAATATTAAAATTTAATTATAACACAAAAATGGTGATAACGGTCTTTTTTTCTTAAGAAAAGTAAGGAAGGACTGATATGAATTATTAAAAAAAGCGACAACCATTAAAAAATGGATGTCGCTTGGGTCATAACCAAAAAGATAATGATCACATGGGCACGATGAGCTTGTTGCTGTCTTCGTTCCAGGTGACAACGACATACCACAGGGCCATGATAAACCCGATAAACAACAGGGTAGGACCATATCCCATGGTATCAGGGAGGTACAGATATCTGCCGAGATGGCCTGCCTGTTCAAGGCCGGTTACATCAATAGAGCCGCCGGTATCTATCGCCTCCCGTATTTCATCGACATCGGAATCGAGCAGGCCATACTGAGCCTGGGCAAGTAAATTTTTCAGCGCGCTGCCACTTACCTCAAATTCCATATTTTTGAACCAGGTGACCATCATGGAGTTGGCAATGCCGAAAAAAGGAACCACAAGCCAAAGCTTGATCTGCCCCTCACCCACACGCCACAGGGTTCCGGATCCACAGCCACCGGCTAACATGGCGCCGAGCCCGAAGATGAAACCACCGACAACTCCGCCCCAGCCAAAGGTGCCGCGCACATAATTTGCCGGTGCAAGGACAGGGTCGCCACCATGCATGGGAATGCCATATTTTAATACAGCGCCGCCTATCGCTAAAATAAAGATGGACAGGGCCACGGATTTCGCCAGAGTGCAGTCACCGGTCATGTGCGGCTCACGGAATCCCTGGACCATGCACCAGCGACCACGCTGCATGGCATAGCCAAGACCGGCGGCAATCAGCAGGATACCCGACAAAGAGGCTATGTAGTCAACATTGCCGTCTCCGTCATAGTTTGAATAGTAATAGGCTCCCCAGATAAGTACGCCCAGGGCAACAGCGCCAAGTATTCCCTGGACGGGGCGGGGAAACTCCACGGTCCAGGAGCCGCTGGAACCCCAGGTGATGTATTCCATTTCCTTGTACAACAGCCAGAGTCCGCCAACGACGCCGAGTACCAGACCAAACCACATGGAAAAACCATTGGCTGCCAGGTTACCGATGGCATTATACATGCCGCCGACATTGCACCCTCCTGCCAGAGCGGAGCCGACACCCATGAAAATACCGGCGAGAACCGCCTTGACGATCTCCCGATAGGGTGGAAAACGAAGGGCAAACTGCCCGCCAAGACAGGCGGAGAGAAAAGCCCCTCCGACAAATCCTATTCCGATCACCGATCCGGAATTGATAAGTGCTGATTTTGGTGTGTTCTCAAGATACCCTACTGCATAAAGTATCCAGTCTCCCCAGTTTCTGATTGCTCCAACAGCGCCCCAGGGACGCCACCATGCCATGATCAGGATACTGAGGAGTGCCACAATTACCCCGGTAATGTTGGCATTCCACTCGGTTTCACAGAGAACCTTGTAGAGCCCCTTAATTTTGCCGCCAAAGCTCGCATCACTCATACTTTCTCCTCCAAAAGTTTTAAGTAATTATATGAAAAAACAAAAATACATAACTGTTACTTGTCGTTGGAATCCTTATAAAATTTTTATTTGTTCGTGTAAAAAAATACTGATATTTATTTTTTCTCAATGCCTCATCCTTTACCGTTACCCTCATTTCTTGTCAAGGATATTGACCTTTCTTTTGAAGAAAAAGCAATTTGTTTTTTTTAAATTTCAACGAATTTTTAAGATGTTATCTCTCAGGTATTCTTTGAATTGTCATTCATTTATTGCTTGACAGAATTTTCACTATTGGCTATAAAAAATTTTGCTTCGCTCCCCTTTTTAGTCCCCGCACTGATAGAATAATGAGTGAAGAGTGAAGGTGTCGATGAAATAGGTTCTTAGTCTATTCTTTCTTTTTTTGTCTTATCACGTACAGGAGGGTTAAATGAGTGATCACAAAGTAGCACCTGATGGACTGGAAGTTACAGCAGTACTCGATGCAAAGGGCCTGAGTTGCCCGATGCCGTTGCTTCGTACCAAGAAGGAGATCGGCAAGATCAACTCAGGTGAAATTCTGCAGATTGACGGTACCGATCCAGGTTCCCGTAACGATATCCCCGGCTGGTGTGATCGTGCCGGCCATGAATATCTCGGAGAAAAGGAAGAGTCCGGCTATATCAGCTTTTTTGTAAAAAAAGGTTGATGGTCTCGGGTTAATCAGTTCTTAGAAGGAGAAAACCAATGGCAGGAGATCCAAATAAACTCGCTATTTTTGTAACTTCACCCCAGAATATGACACATGTTATCGGCCTTGCCGAGGCAACTGTGAAGGCTGGAAAAAAGCCTATGATATTCTTCACCTATAAATCAGTTCATTTAACCAAAGATGCTCGCTTCAAGGCCCTGGCAGACCTGTGCGGTCAAGATGATATTGCCATTTGCGCCGACAGTTATACCTGTGAAGGATATGACTCGGCCAATGATATTCCGGATGGACTGAGTGCCAGTCAGATGCGGACCCAGGCTTTTCATGGCGCATTGTTGGATGAATGCGGTAAGTACATAGTTTTATAAGGAGTTTCAAAAATGGAAACATTAAAGGTATATATACTTATTGCCAATCGTTTTTACAACGACGGTATCCGTTCCGCTCTCGGTCTTGCCGTGGAAAATCACTATGGTTATCCGGTTGTCATGAATGGCGAGTTCCCTCAAATGTCTGAATATATGGCTGAAAATATTGCCTGGATAGCCGACATGGAAGGGGAGGTTTTAAGTTGCGGCGCTGACGCGCCCACAGACTTGCCCGAAGGCGTTGAGATGACAAATATCTCCCTGCAGGATCTTGGTGAAAGAATGCGGGAGGCCGATGTTATTATTCCCTATGGTCTGCTGAAACAGACCAATGAGCCCCCGCCGGCCTGTGCCGAGTAGAGAGGAGGAGCGATTATGAAAATATTACAGGTATACCGTTCTGAGCCCAACGATGATGTCAAGACCCTGGTTGAAATTCTCAACCGTGATCGCGACGCCGATGAATTTAAGCTTTTTAGCGACGACCCTGACTATGATGTCCTGGTTGAAAAGATTTTTGCCGCCGACAAGACCGTTTGCTGGTGGTAACGCTTTTCGTTGCGTAGTATCTCAAGGCCTCTGCCGTTGCCGGCAGGGGCCTTTTTTGTTTTTGAAATTTCCTGAATGAACATCTGCGGGTTAAAGCGGAAAGAGAAACTCCATCACCCGGTCATGAAACCACGGTCTGAATTCCCGTATTTTTTTATTTTCACGACTTGGATGCACCCGGTTGGTCAGTAAAATCAGGATTGTCTCCTTTGCGGGATCAATCCAGAACGAGGTTCCGGTATAGCCGAGATGGCCGATGCTCTGCCGTGCAAGATAACAACCGGCACTCGAATAGCCTGTTGAGGGGGTATCAAATCCCAGGCACCAGGTTCTTGTCGGGTATTGCCGCTGCAGGGCCATGCGGAGAGTTGTGTCGCTGATCGGCAAGTTGCTCTTTCGTCCCCCCTGCCAACTATCCAGTATCGACGTACAGAGGTGGAGCACCCCGCCGATAGTCCCGAAAAGACCGGCATGTCCGGCCACCCCACCCATCAGAAAGCAGTGTTCGTCATGAACCTCTCCCTGGAGAATTCTCATGCGCCACCCGCATCGCTCGGTGGCGGCAAATTGATTTTGGCCGAATGTTTTTTCAACATCCGGCGGCAGGAAAAAAAGGTCCCGGCTCAGGCCAAGGGGTTCGGTTATCTTTTTTTTGAAAAAATAATTCAGCGGTCGGCCACTTATCTGTTTTATGAGATCGCCAAGCAGGATAAAGCCCAGGTCGCTGTATCGGCAGTCCGTACCGGTTGCATACTCAAGTGGGGCCTGGACAATTCGTTGCACAAGTTGTTTTCCGGCATTCTGTGCTCCATCCGGAGAAAAATGCTTAAAATATGGTTTATAAGGGGCCAGTCCCGAGGAATGCGACAGCAGATGCGCAATGGTGATATTTTGTTTATCCGGTGGTATGGTAGAGGCACTTAAATCAGCATATCGGTCATCCGGAGTAAGGGCGTCTTCTTCCATCAGGGTAAGGATGGACAGGGTTGTTGCCAGGGGCTTGGTGAGCGAGGCCAGATCAAAAAATGTATCAGGTTCTATACCCGTTCCCGGGCCGTCTACGCGTGTTTGGCCGGCCGTGGAAATGACAGAGAATCGTCGGCCTCCGTGTCCGCTGACAATTGCTGCCGCCACACCAGGAAAGATTTTTTTTTGTACTCCCTGGTGACAGAGCATATCAAGGTGCATCTGCGGGGATGATTCAGGAGCTTCCATGGAATATGAGACCTTTTTATGGGATTGTCTTTTGGGTCACGTCAAGAACATACAGGCAAATGAAGCAGCGGGCAAGGCCGGCTTTTCCCCCTGCCCACAGGATTATCGTCTGTCATCGACCTTCGAATTAAAATACAACCGTGAGAATTCTGCCATGAAACAGTTCATTCGGGTAATGAAAGCGCTTTCCGATCCCAACAGGGTTCGGGTCTTAAAAGTTCTGCAACGGGGCGAACTCTGCGTCTGCGAAATCCAGAATCTTCTTGGTTTGGCTCAATCTACGGTGTCCAAGCATATGAAGCTTCTTGAAGACGCCGGCCTGGTGGAACGACGGCGCCAGGGGACGTGGATTTTATACAGTCTCTCTGATGGAAGTGAGTCGGTCTATGCTAAAACCCTGCTTGTCGAGCTACGGAGTTGGCTTGATGATGACATGGAGTTGAAAAAAATGATTGTATCTCTTCCCGATGCTGCAGTATTACGCAAGCCGAAAGGGAAGATAGGACCCTGAAAGGAGTCCCTGTCCAATTCATCTTTTCGTCGCCAAAGAAAGCCGCAGCCCTTATGCTTCCCATGCCGTCGGGTTCTGCATGCCGGACAACGATTTACACCTGCTGATGACACTATCTGCCTGATAATAATTTATTGAGACAATTTGTTATGACAAATCCAAATAATATGGAGGGCGTACCCACTCTTCCCATCTCTGATGAAGATATCTATGAAGCGATGAAAGAAATTTCGGGTTATCTGGATATTACGGGGGAGGCGCGACGGCTTTCATTGCCGTTATCGGCAGCCATAAAATTCATGGGTTCGGGTACCTTTATGCCCTGATTCCGGCGGGACTCGGTGCCCTTGTCATGCTGATTGTCGCCCTGCTGGTCAATAATATCCCTAAGACCAGGAAATATCCTGAATTCTGGTTCTGAGCCGTGCCGCTCCGCCGCTGCCGGATCCTCAGAGCCCGGTATCCGGCCTTACTCTGAGAAACGAGGGAAATCGGGGTCGGCCGGACGAATACAAACCGTAATATTTAAAGGTAATGATCGACCCGATGGGCGGCGGATTGATCCGTTGCTCATCGCTGAACCCCGTTCCGATCCTGAACCGGATTTTATCGGGTAATTCCACAAGCAGCGAACCAAGACGCCCCCGATTTCTGCCTGTACCTTCAATGTGGGCGATGACCACGGCTTCCCTATCTGCGTAACTCTTGACCTTGAGTATCTCCTGACTCCGTCCACTGGTATACAGGGCGTCCGGTTTTCTTACAATCAGGCCTTCACCGCCAAGCCTCTCCACCTGCTTCAGTTCAGCTTCAAGCTGTTTTGCATCCCTGACATGCCTCTGGGGAATAACAAAGACAAAACGGGTGGGATGTTTTCCAAACCAGTCCCTGGCCTTGTGCAGACGCTGCAGTAATCCTCCCGGCGCCTTCGGCACATCAAAGATGGCAAACCGCAGCTTTCGCCAACCGTCATGGGGTTGTTGTTTTTTGACGATGGAGATCGTCTGCTGAAATTTTCCCCGACCCATCCAGAGCTCCCCTTCCAGGGCAAAGGGAGGGAAGCTTTCCAGAAACGCTGCCGGAGGATGCAGGAGATTTCCGTTTTTACTTAACAGCTTTTTGCCGTTCCAGTAGCCCCTGACTCCATCCAGCTTTTCACTCATCAGCCAGCCGCTGACGTCCATGCCCTCGCTGTACACCTGGGGCAGCATGATCTCCAGGGCGTGTACAGAGGGCGGTAATAAACAGAAAGTGCCCCACAGGCACAGGAAGAGAACAACATGTTTAAACCATAAAGTGCGAAGGGACATGCGCAATGAATATTTTCTATAAAAATTCCGGTGGAGGGCAGGGCTTACCAGGCCGAAGCGGGATACTTTCATGGTTTGTTGTGGCCGGCCAAACGGGCCCGGCCATGCGGGTTAATTTTCATCTTCTCCGGCGCGGATATACATAGCAAGTAAGTTGATTGGTCTTGTGAGGAAAAAGAAAGACGGCCTATTTTAGGAGTATTGCCCTGAAATCATTGATATTGGTATAGGTCGGGCCGGTTTCGACTGTGTCGGCCAGCTCTTTAAAAAATTTATAGCTGTTATGGGTTTTGAGAGCGTCCCGGATGGAAAGCTGGTGTATTGCTGCCCGTTTCAGGGTATCCGGATGAATTATCGCGCCGGCAACCGGCTCACTGCCATCCATGCCATCGGTATCGCAGGCAAGGGCATGGATACCGATATGAGAATCCAGCTCCAGGGCAAGGCCTAAGAGAAATTCCTGATTGGGACCGCCACGTCCCGCATCTTCTCCTGTCAAGGTAACAGTAACTTCCCCGCCGCTTAACAGTATTGCCGGCGATGTAACGGGAATACCAAACCGGGCAATGGACCTGGCCACTCCGGCATGGACCCGGCCTACTTCCCGTGCCTCTCCTTCCAGGGCATCCCCAAGACACAAGACGGTAAAGCCCTGCTGTCGGGCCAGCCGCTCTGCTGCCTGTAAACTCTGCATGGGCGAGGCAATGATCCTGGTGAGCGTATTGTCGAAAACATGGTTGTTTTTTTTCGGCGTGACAGCCTGCCCACCGGCGAGATAGGTGCGCAGGCCATCAGAGAGCGGAATCCGGTATTGCCCGATAATTCGCAGGGCGGTTTCCACGCTGGTATCATCAGCTACAGTAGGACCGGAGGCGATCATTGCCGGATCATCCCCGGGCACATCCGAGATCAACCAGGTCACGAGCCGGGCCGGGGCAATGGCTGCAGCCAGACGCCCGCCCTTGATGGCAGAGATATGCTTGCGCACGCAGTTCATTTCACTGATAGTGGCGCCGCTTTTCAGCAGGTCCGAATTCACCGCCATTTTTTCGGCAAGTGATATTCCCTCGGGAGGCAGGCATAAAAGCGCCGACCCGCCGCCGGAGATCAGGGCAATAACCAGATCTTCACGGCCAAGGCCTCTAACCAGCTTCAGTATCCTGTCCGCGGCCCGGACGCTGTTCTCATCAGGCAATGGGTGTCCGGCCTCGATAATCTCAATATTTCTACATGGCACAGCATGCCCATAGCGGGTGACCACAATCCCTTCCAGCGCACCCGGCCACCGTTTTTCCAGCTCATGGGCCATCATGGCGGACCCCTTGCCCGCCCCGATCACAATCGTCCGCATTCCCGGCTCGGGAAGCCTGGACGGCAGACAGTTTGCCGGATGTGCAGCCTGGACGGCCGCCTGAAACAAGTCGAGCAGAAGTTGTGTTGCCTTTGTATTCTCCATTGGCCGACAGGATCCTACGACACTCCTGCGGCAGCCAGCACAGCCGCCAGTTTTATGGCCTCAACCATGGACTGTGGATTGGCGCAGTTGTCCCCGGCCTTGTCAAAGGCGGTGCCGTGATCCACCGAGGTGCGAATGATCGGCAGCCCCAGGGTGACATTGACCCCGGACATGCTGTCCCAGCTCTTTGTTCGGTCATTATACTGAAACCCCACCAGTTTTGCCGGAATATGGCCCTGGTCATGATACATGACCACGACTGCGTCAAACATTCCTCCCCGCATTTTAACAAATACGGTGTCCGCCGGGATCGGCCCTTCAACAGTAAGTCCGCGTGCATTTGCCTCCCGCACGGCTGGCAGGATTTCCCGCATTTCTTCATCACCAAACATCCCGCCTTCGCCACAGTGGGGGTTTAAGCCGGCAACGGCAATCGAGGGTGAAGAAACACCCATCTGCCGGACGGCGGAATGGGTTAAATTGATCACCGTAGTGATGCGATCCTTTTTCACTCTGTCACAGGCCTCGCGCAGGCTGACATGGGTGGAGACATGAACCACTCGGAAACCATTGTCAACAAGCATCATGGCATAGTCAACGGTGTCGGTCAGGGAACCATAAATTTCGGTATGTCCCGCATAATGATACCCGGCACCATTGATCGCCTCCTTGCTGATAGGCCCCGTTACCGTACCGTCAATTTGTCCTGCCATGGCAAGCTCTATGGCTTTTGCCACATACTCAAAAGAGGCCCTGCCCTGGTCGGCGGTGATCATCTTATGTCGACGTTGTTTAAGGGGCATATTCCCGAGATCAAGGACATCAATGGTCCCTAAACGATATACTCCCTGCTCGGGAACAGAGCAACTGTGGACGGTTGCATCCAGTCGGCAGAACCCGAGCGCATCGGCAATGATTTCGGAATCTCCGATCAGCAGAGGACGGCATACCTGGAAAATCTGTTCATCGCCTAAGGCCTTTACCGATACCTCAGGGCCGATGCCGCCGGGATCGCCAATGGTAATCCCGAGCAGAGGCTTTTTATCTGTCATCTGGGCCCTCATTTTAAATAACTTTTTCAAGGTGGCCGGAAACCTGCAATAAAATGTCCGGAGTACCAAAGCTGCCACCCTTGGTCACGACTGGTACCTGATCAAGCATCCCGCCAAAGCAGCGTCCCAGAACGATTCCGGAAAGCAACTCCTGATCAAGATGGATATATTGCACGCCTGTTGCCTGCAGCACCGCATCCGCCGTGTCCCCTCCGGAAAGGAAAATACAGGAGAGCTGCTCCAGGTTGAGCAGTGTACAGGTTAAACGGGTAAGACCCCGAAGCACTTTTTCAGGGTCTGCAGAAAAGCCCTTTGCCGGCCGCGCGGAAATATGAATAACCAGCGGTCCTGATTTGAGAAGTTTTGCCGCATCAGAGGCTAATCGCCCGTGCTGTTGCTGCGCAAGCCCGGCAAGTGTTTCAGCATCAAGAACCAGTTCACTGCAATTGCCTGCGGCAAGCAGTTGTTGTACCTGCTCGGCGGTTTTTTCCGAGGCTGTGCCGCACAGATAGAGTATTTTTGTATTATTTCCTCCTGAAGTCTTCCCGGCATGCAATGGTGCGGGACGACTACGCCCGAGTTTTTTGGCTACCCCGGCCGCCAGGCCGGCAGAGCCGGCAAAAATACAGTCAGTGAAAAAAGAAAGTCCGAGCTCCGCCACCAGGTTCAGATGCTCCTGATGGGCAGCGTCAAAAATTATAGAGCGGCATCCCTGTCCAAGCAGAGTTGCAATTCTGTTTCGAACAAATTCCCGGCCCTGGTCATAGTCATCAATATCGATCCGGCCAACCTGATAGAAACTTTCTGCTGCAAGAAAACGGGCCAGGTCCGACTGGGCAACCGGAGTTATCGGGTCCCGGGCCATTTCCGTCTCTGCAACCGGGACACCATGGAGAAAATGAATGCCGTGTACTGTTGTGCGCCCCTGTTCCGGGAAGGCAGGGGCGATAAAACAGGCCTGGATCGGCAGTCTTTCCAGAATCGCGTCAAGCTCCCGGGCAACATTGCCCCGTATGCAGGAATCCAGCTTCTTATAGATCAACGCTGGTCTTAAAGACTGCAATTTTTCAACCGTTCCGCCCACTCGTTCCGCAGCGATTTTTCCGTCCAGAGCTCTGCTTCTGGTGTATACGGAAAGAACATCCGCTTTTTCCAGAGGGACATTATCAAGCTCACTGAACGCCAGCAGACAGGCGGGACGATCTGCCCGTAGAAACCGGACACCGGTATCTGCGGCCCCGGTCAGGTCGTCCGCCAGCACAACGATCAATTCTCTAAAGGCAAGATTCGGCATCACCGGGCAGGGGTATGGATGGGCAGCATATCAGGGGCATGGGTCAGGACTGTCAGGCGCGCTGCCGTCCCTTGATGGTCGAAAGCAATTTTGAGGGCAGAACCAATATCCGGCGCATGAATATGTCCGAGCGCCTCTTTTTCTTCTGGTGATATTCCCTCAGAAACGGTAATTATTTCAGCCTTTTCTCGAACCATTGCCCAGGCAATGGCCAGGGCGCAGGCAACACCGTTTTTCAGCTCTCCCGCATGGTAGGCCTCTTTGATTTTCGCCGATGACCAAGACGTAAAAGAAAGCAGTTCCGTGTGCACCGGACTCACCCCCTCCGGAGCCGGAGTACAGCAGATGATTGAGCCGCCCTTTTTGATCATACGCTGGGCCGGGTAAAGTGACTTGTGCGATTGCCAGAAATCGAGATTGCAGGGATGGGAGTTGGCCAGAACAATATCCGGTGTTTCACAATAGGGCACTCCGTAGATCCTGCGTGCCAGCTCAATCCCCTGGCGATAGCTGGCCCGCATCTCGCCGAAAAACAGGCCGCACACCCTGCCGTCGCTGTCGAGGACAACATTAAAAATTGTCGACATTCCCACCCGGTCGGCAATATCATCCATATCGCTGCGAACCGGATTGTCGTGGATGCCAAGAAAAGAATCGCCTCCGCTTTCACAGGAGAGGATATGGGTCTGCGCCGTTGTTCCGGCCCCGCTGACACCAGGCTGAATAATCTTGGACGAACCGGAAAATCCAGGGATATGATGCGGGACAATGGCCCCGAGGCCGATAACCACATCGGCTTCCACAACCGCCCGATTTATCAGAAGAGGCGTGCCGTGCCGTGAAACACCAAGATCAACCAGGGCGGCCGGATCCCGCCATTCATGATTAAAAACTCTGATCCGCTCAAGCACACCAGGCCCGACCTTGGCGATCAACTCTTCCCGGCACATGTATCTGTGGGTTCCCAGGGCCATAATGCAGGAGATGTTCTCATCGGCAACGCCTGCCGCATTCAACCTGTCGAGCATGGGCGGGATGATACGGTCAGCAGGGGTCAGGCGCGTGTTGTCATCACTGATTAGAATGACCCTGTCCGTCGGCCTGACCCAATCCTGCAGCGGTTTCTGGCCAATCGGGTTATCCAGGGCTTTTTCTATTTCCTTCCCAAGACGGATAAGCGGCCGGGATCGGGCAGGGCTGAGCACCTCGATCAGATTTGCATCCGGCACCTGGAACCGGAGGGGCTTGCCGTCAAATGGTATTGTAACTTTTGCCATATCCGCCTCAACGAATAGAAATCGACATTACTCTTTCACCGCTCCGGTCATGCTGGAAACATAATGTTCAACAAAAAAGGAGTAGAGAATGGCCACCGGCAGGGAACCGAGCAGGGCTCCGGCCATCAGAGAACCCCAGTGGTACACATCGCCGTCGACAAGCTCGGTAATAACCCCGACCGCCACGGTCTTGTTTTCCGATGATGAAATAAAGGTCAGGGCGTAGATGAATTCGTTCCAGGAAAGGGTAAAGGCAAAGATACCGGCCGAAATCAGGCCCGGAACGGCAAGGGGCAGCATGATCTTGATCAGCACCTGAAAACGGGAGGCGCCGTCAATCATGGCACACTCTTCAATTTCATAGGGGATGGAGCGGAAATATCCCATCAGCAGCCAGGTACAGAAGGGAATCAGGAAGGTCGGATAGGTCAGGATAAGCGCCAGTCTGGTATCAAACAGGCCCAGCTTGAACACCATGGTTGCCAGCGGAATAAAGAGAATGGACGGCGGCACCAGGTAGGCCAGGAAAATAGCCATGCCGATGAAGCGTGACCCCTTGTAACGCAGACGTTCAATGGCGTAGGCGGCCAGGACGGCGCAGAAAATAGAGATAAAGGTTGACAGCACCGAAATCAGCATGGTGTTCCACAGCCAGCGGGGATACGAGGTTTGAAACAGCAGTTTTTTTATGTGCGCGAGGGTCGGCATGGTGACCCAGAACGGATTAAACCTGTTTAAATCCAACAGCTCGGTATCGGGTTTTAGTGTGGTCAGACCCATCCAGTAAAATGGAAAGAGCAGCAGGATAATAAAAACAACCAGGGGAACATACACAGTGACCACCCGCAGGGGAAGTGAACTGAGATAGCCCATGCCCTCCCGGCCGGTCTCTTTCTCCTTTTTCCGTCCAAACATCAGTGGCCCCCTCCCTGCTGCCAGGCCCGGCGCTGCAGACCAAAATAACTAAAGAGAATAGCGGCAAGCAAGAAAGGAATCATGGCAACAGCAATGGCAGCGCCTTCGCCCAGGTGGCCGCCCGGAATGGCCCGTTGAAAAGAGAGGGTTGCCATCAGGTGGGTCGCATTGATAGGTCCACCCCGGGTCAGGACGTAGATGAGCTGAAAATCCGTGAAGGTAAAAAGCACGGAAAAGGTCATGACCACGGAAATAATCGGCGTCAGCATGGGCAGGGTGACATGCCTGAACTGCTGCCACTTATTGGCTCCGTCAAGGGTTGCCGCCTCATACAGGATGGGGGAGATGGTCTGCAGCCCCGCCAGCAGGGAAATGGCGACAAAGGGAACTCCGCGCCAGATATTGGCGATAATGACTGCTGCCCGGGCATTGTTCTTCTCGCCAAGAAAGTTAATGTACTGATCGATGAATCCCAGTTTCATCAGCGACCAGCTGATAATGGAAAACTGCGAATCGTAAATCCACCAGAAGGCAACGGCGGAGAGCACCGTGGGAACGATCCATGGCAGCAGGATGATGGCCCGGATAAGAGATTTGAATGGAATATGCTGATTGAGAATCAGGGCCAGCCAGAGACCCAGGCCAAATTTAATGGTGCTGGCAACCGTGGTATAGAGAAAGGTATTAAAAACAGAAAGCCAGAACACACTGTCGGCAAAAAGCCATTTATAATTTTCCAGGCCTATAAAAACTCCTTCCCGACCAATGGTCGTATCGGTTAAGCCAAGCCATACGCCAAGCCCCAGGGGATAGGCGAGAAAGGTCACCAGCAGTGCTGCGGTGGGCAGCATCAAAAACAGGCCGAGTAGATTCCGGTTGTTTTCAAAGCGTTCCCAGAAGGTAATTTTGGGCGGCACCACAGCAGATTGGGTTTGTTGCGCCATAACAATGGGAGATCGGGTTCAGTAGAAAAAAATCACACGAACAGCCCGCGCCGGATAAAGTATCCGGCACAGGAATAAACGAAGTTTTACACCCGGTAATACCGCTTAGCCCTTTTTTCCGCTTTGGCGGCGGCCGCTTTGGGAGAAACAGCTCCGGTGGCAGCTTCCGCGACCATGTTGACGACAATAAAGTCAGCCATCACGGCAGCCGAGGCATAGCCCAGTGTTCCGGAATATCCGTTGGGCAGCATTCTGGCCAGGGTATCGCGATACGGAGTATGTTTCGGATCCGAGGTCCATATCGGATTGGCTTCGTATGCTTTCAGCGGCTGGGTAATATAGCCCATGGCGGCCTGCTGCCACGGTTCGTACTGTTCTTTGCTCCACATAAAGCGCAGGTACTCTTTTGCGGCATTTGGATACTTGGAATATTTAAAGACCATGGCCTGGGTGAACAGGTGCAGCTCGGTCGGGCGTCCGACCGGACCAATCGGAAATGGGGAATGGTTAATATCCTTGGCAATCGGCATGTTCTTGCTTTTTGCGGCATAATAAATGGAAATGCCATTATTGGTGATACTGATCTTGTCGGACAGGAAGGCCTTGTTGTTATGGCTGTCCAGCCAGGATGCCGTTCCCGGAATGAATGTCTGGTACAGCTCTTTAGCGTACTCCAGGGCCTTGACTGTTTCCGGAGAATTTATCACCACCTCATTGTTATCATTGACCATTTTACCGCCAAAGGTCCAGAGCAGCCAATGGGTCCACATATTGCCGTCGCCAACTGCATTGCCAAGGGCAAATCCCGGGGGATGACCATTTTTCTTGAGCGCCTGGCAGAGTTTCAGGAATCCGTCGGTGTCGGCTGGAAATTTGTCAAAACCGGCCTCCTTAATCCAGCTCTCACGATAGACAAGACAGTTGGCGGCCGCTCCAAGCGGGAGCGCAATCCAGCGGCCATCACGCTTGCCGTAACTCTCACAGACCGGGTACCAGCCGCCAAGTTCATTGCCCAGGCCTTCCGCAAGATCCGTCAGGTCGACCAGCTTGTCCGGATACTGGTGGGGATCATCATACCAGCCGATAATAATATCCGGGCCGCTGCCAATGTTTGCGGCAACTGCGGCTTTGGGTCGCACGTCTTCCCATGATTCAGTATCTATTTTGACTTTTACACCTGTCAATTCGGTAAATTTTTTGGTGTTGGCGTTCCACAGGTCTTCATCTCCCTGAACAAAACGTTTCCAGCGCAGCACGCGCAGGGCGGCGCCTTTTTCCGGAGTAAAAGATGTGGCGACGGCACCTGCCGGGAGCACCAGGTCGCCTGCTACGCCGAGGACAGCCAGACCGGCACCCGCTTTCATGATGTCACGTCTTGTCACTTTTTTCATACCTTCCTCCTCTTGATGGTGATGATTTCCGGTTGGACACTTTTACCCGACAGAAGGGATGAAAGTGTCTGCCGGGCCAATCCGTGGTCCGGCTGAAGGGAATGTCAGATACTATTACCCTCTATGACGTTCCCTGTTTGCGCATCAAACAGATGAGTTTTTGAAGGAGTCGGCTGCAGAAAAATGGTATCTTTTTGTCTGAAGCTATGGCGCTCTCTAAAGACCGCATGCAGTTTCATGCCTGCTATTTCACTGATAATAAGCGTCTCCGATCCTGTCGGCTCCACGACAACAACCTTTGCCCCAATACCGCCGTTCTCCTGAGCTAAGCTCAAATGTTCGGGCCGGATACCATAAACAACCCTGCGCCCATGCTCGACAGTCCAGGAGTCCGGCAGGGGCAGACGGGTGGAGTCAGCAAGCTCCACAGCGCATGCGCCGCTATCGCCGACGATGGTCCCCTCAAGAAAATTCATTGCCGGCGATCCTATAAACCCGGCTACAAATCGGTTGGCCGGAAAATCATACAATTCCAACGGGGTACCCACCTGTTCAATCCAGCCATCATGCATGACCACAATCCTGTCGGCCATGGTCATTGCCTCTATCTGATCATGGGTCACATAGATCGAGGTGGTGGATAACTGAAAATGGAGGGTTTTTATTTCCGTTCGCATCTGTACGCGAAGTTTGGCATCAAGGTTGCTGAGCGGTTCGTCAAACAGAAAAACCTTTGGGCTCCGAACTATAGCGCGGCCCATGGCCACCCGCTGCCGCTGGCCGCCGGAGAGCTGCCTGGGATACCGATCAAGATAATCCGTCAGGCCGAGGATTTCTGCGCTCTTTTCTACCTGCTCCCTGATTTTCCGGGCGCTCATTTTCTGCAGCTTCAGGCTGAACGCCATGTTGTCAAAGACTTTCATGTGGGGATAGAGCGCGTAATTCTGAAAGACCATGGCAATATCCCGTTTCTTGGGCGGTATATTATTGACGACCTGATCATTGATTTTGATTTGCCCCTCGGTAACCTCCTCAAGACCGGCAATCATCCGTAACAGGGTTGATTTCCCGCAACCCGAAGGGCCGACCAGAACAACAAACTCACTGTCCTCTATCGCAAGATCAATGCAGTGCAGGACCTCGTTCCTGCCGAAACGCTTTTTAACTGAATCTATTGTTACTGATGCCATCTAATTTTGCCTTGCCTTGGAGGCGCTTGTCCGAAAATTACCAGGAACCAAGAATAGTATCGTTAGGTATGCATCCAGGAACCGAATTCATTCATGCTGTTTTTTCGACTTTTTCCTGATCGGCAATGATGACCTGTATCCCATTGCGCTCAAGGCATCGTTGCTGATCGGGCTGAATATTACGGTCAGTGATAATGATGTCGATGTAATCCAGGGTACACACGTCACAAAAAGCTGAAATGCCGAACTTGCTGGAATCAACCAAAACTACTTTCTTCCTGGCGGCGCGTACCATCTGCCGTTTCATTGCCACAACTTCAAGGGACGTATCGCTCAGGGTTGCACAGGGATCCTTATTACTGCCTGAGTTGTTGTGATGGGGGCGAAGAGCAATTGCATGTATCCCTAAAAAGCAGACGTCCACATGCAGGCTTCCGAGGAAACTCCGGCCCGGGTCGCCAACCAGGGTAAAGGATCCTGACCGGAGGGAGCCGCCTGTGACTTTGAGTTCTACCCGGGGAGCATCAGCCAGTGCGTTGGCGATGTTGAGGTCATTAGTCAGCGCGAGGATCGGAATGCCTCGCTCAACGACAAAACGGGCTGCCTGAAAAACTGTTGAACTGGAATCAAAAAGGACGCTCTGCCTGGGCTGTAACAATTCGGCTGCTACCTTTCCTATGGCTTCTTTTTCCGAAACAAAAACTTTAGATGTGAAGTGGTAGTCGGGCTCAAAGGTAGTCTGCTGGGATAAAGCCAGCATGGCTCCGCCGTGGATTCGTACAATCATGCCGCGATTGGCCAGTTCAGCAAAATCACGACGGACAGTAGCAACGGAAGTACCGATCAGCTGAGCAACCTTCTGGACGCTGACAACACCTTCTCGTTGAATATGCCCTAAAACAAGTGCCCGCCGCTGCTCAGGTATGATGTTCTCTGATTGTTTTTTCACAGATCACCCTTTAAGAGGTCAAAAACGATCAATTTCAATCATAAATGACCATGAAAGGGCAATGAAAGTCAACAAAAACATCGTCCTGAAGGTAAGGAAAAAGGGGGAAGGTAACCTTTCCCGGAATTGTATCAGGCGTAAAGCCGATCTGTAACGATGAAGGCCGGCCCCATGGAGGCCTCATGCATATCTACAGAGACGCCCTACAGTTATAGTCTGTACCGGCCAGGCGAAAAAACCCATTAGAGCTGTTTTCGTTTTATCCCCAGGCAGTACGGGCTGTCCAGCTGGTAAACACGAACCTTTCGGCTTCGTGGAAATTCTCTTTTGGCAATGGATTTGAGCTGCTTTGCCAGATCCTTTATCTGCACCAGCAGGGTCTGCTCTTCATAACCCCGTTCCTGAATGGAAACCGTGTCTTCGTCAATTTTAATGATGGTAATGCCACGGTTGCGCTTGTAGGTTAATATTTCCACCCCCTGCGGCGGCTCCAGTTTGCGGATGATCTGCTGCACCCGCTTTATTGCGGACTGGATATTAATAAGCGCCATGGTAACTCTTTCCGAAGATCATACTCCTGCTCTAACCGCCACAATTTGCGAGTGAATCGGTTGCGCTCGCTGAATTGCTGCAAAGGCTTCCCGTAACTGCAGAAGGGTTAATTGCCGCTTCTGGAGATCCCGGCGGATATCTTTTAAAAATAGCGGCTTAAATCGTTTTCTTTTAAGATATCTCTTGTACCATACATCACGGGTACGATCCAGTCAGGTTTCGGCTATGCTGTCAAGATCCGGTTGTTCCCGGCCATTTTGCGGAACTGCCGTAAGACTTTCAATTTGCTTCAACAGCTCTATTCGTTCGTAATTCTCTGCCGCCTCACGGTCGGGGAAATAATAAACCTGGCACCTTTTTTGCTTTTTTTGTCCCCTCATTGTTGTTCCTCCTTCGGAGAAAAGCCGGTATGATTTGGGGATATGAAACCACAGAGTTACAAACCCTGTAACCAGATATAATTTGTCGTGCCGAAATTATTTAAATAAAATATGATTTCAACACGGCATTTTCCGCTCCCGGCGCATGCAGGTATTTTTACGCAGCCTTTTTTCAGTGATCGGCAAAGACATAATCTCTGTCCGAGAGACGTTGCTTCGTTACTGATCACAGGCTATGTAACCGGGTGTTTTCATTTACCTCCGAAATGTAAGCTGGCACAGGTGCCCCGAATTTGCGCAGGCACGCCTGTTCGCTATAGCCCCTCTATGCAGGCAGGCGTGACCGCGCGAAGGTGGGGTGCCTGTGCCAGCTTACGTTGCTTCTCAAACGATCATAAAAAAAACATACGACACCATTATGCATACCGATCTGCCTTTGCAATATATCACGATTTATTTCATCGGCGGAATTGCCGTTTTTCTCTACGGTATGAATACCATGAGCAGTGGACTGAAAAAGGTATCCGGCGAGCGTATCCGCTCCCTCATGGCAACCTTGACCTCAAACCGCCTTTCCGCTCTGTTTGTCGGTTCCTTTGCCACCATGGTTGTCCAGAGCAGCAGCGCCATAATGGTCATGCTGGTTGGTCTTGTACAAACCCAGCTCATGACCTATAGCCAGGCATTGGGGGTCATCCTGGGTGCGGAAATCGGAACCACTGTCACGGCACAGCTCATTGCCTTCAGACTGAACGACTATGCCCTGCTGATTTTTGCCGCAGGTTTTTGTTTAAAAATTCTTGGTCGAAAACCTGGCTATCAACACGCCGGTGAGGCGCTGGCAGGATTTGGCCTTCTGTTTTTCGGTATGCAGCTCATGTCCGAGGCCATGATTCCCTTAAGAAGTTACACTCCATTTATTGAGAGTCTGCACCAACTGAAGAACCCCTTGCTCAGCGTTGCGGTCGGCATGGGCTTTACCGCTCTTATCCAGAGCAGCAGCGCTTTTGTCGGCATCGTCATTGTCCTGGCCCAGCAGGGTGTCCTGACCCTTGAGGCCAGCATTCCACTGATGCTGGGTTCCAATATCGGGACCTGTGTCACTGCAGCCATTGCCAGTATCGGCACCTTTCGTGCCGCCCGCAGGGTTTCTCTGGCACAAATCCTGTTTAATGTCTTCAGTGTCACCTTCTTTCTCTGCTGGATTCCGGAGTCTGTTACAATTGTCCGCTTCCTCTCACCGGGAGCAGAACTTCCACGGCAAATTGCCAATGCGCATACACTCTATAACCTGCTCATGTCGTTTGCCTTTCTTCCCTTCACCCCCCTTTTTGGCCGTCTGGTTTTCCTGCTGTTACCGGATAAGGACGAGGAGTTGAAGCTCATCCCCAAGGTCTGGCACTTGAAAAAATCAGCCTTAAACACCCCCTCCATGGCCCTGAGTTTTACCCGGGCGGAGATGGCCCGGATGAACAAAATACTTGGTCGCATGCTTGACGGGGCTATTGCTTCATTTACTGGAACTGCCGCCCCTTTTGATAGCATCTTCCCCTCTCTGCCGACCCTGCAGGCAGTGAAAATGCGTGAGGAAAAAATTGATTACCTTGAGACACAGGTGACGGATTATCTGTTTAAAATAGTCGAACAACCGCTAAGCGACCGGGAATCAAAGGAAGCTTTTGCTTTGATGAATATTGTTAAGGTTCAGGAGGAAATCGGGGATATAATAGAGGTGCGGCTGCTGAACCTGCTGGCGGAAAAAGAAACTCTCAAGGTCGACCTGACCACGCAGGGTAAGAAAGAAATCACGGAGCTATATACAAATATCAGCGGGGAGATACATCTTCTTACTGAAGTTCTACGAGAAATGAACCCGGAAAAGGCCGCAGTTCTGCTTGAGCAGAAAGATCATTTTTACCAGCTTAAACAGGATGTTGAGTACAGGCATTTGAAAAGAGTGGAAGACATGGTTGCCCAGTCAAAGCTCACCCATACCATTCACATGGAGCTGATGGACAGCCTGCGCCAGATTCATGAATATAATACATCCATTGCCCGAGCCATCCAAACCTTGCGACCGGGCCGGGAAGATGCCGCAGGAGGGCGCGAGAGGTAAAATGAACTATCCAGCGGCCATGGAGGAATTGTATGCAAGCAATAACGGGTTCAGACAGTTTTTTTGACGCATTTCTGGTCAGGGATTCCAAACTCTATGTAAATCCGGCAGTTCCACATCTGCGGAGCAAGGGTCCGGATGTAGGAGATAAAATATTTTAACCGTGAACCAAGCTGTCTTGTATCTGTCCGGAAATAAAAATTTTTATTCGAGATAAGAGAGTGCAAAAAAAATAAGCACAGACATATGATGGATATTTCGAGCATTATTGCTTGAGCATGACAAGCCCTCTCATGGAAGCGGAGTGAAACGACGACTCCGGGAGATCGGACAAAAAGACCATTTAGGGACAGGGCTGACTTGTAGCCTTTGAACACGAAGAAGGGATGACCCGGCAACCGTTGAAGACGTGCCGCAAACAGACCAGGATCAGCCCGACTGGATCTCACCCGTGATGTCTGGTATACGACGCTTCTTAAAAAAAGACGGTTCAAACCACTGCGATTAAGGGATATCCGCATAAATCTCCAGCAACATTCCTGGACTTCCGGCCAGTTGCACAAGGCATTTTCTTCTATTCTGCGGGCACAATCATTGTATTCACGAGTGGTGTCCACCATTGTCAGAGTTCCCTTATTAAAATCCGGGCAGCTTGAATTTCAAGGTCACCTCTCCGGTTTCCTTGTCCAGTTTAACCATTTTTTTTCCCTCTCCGCCAGCGGCCTCGATTTTCTGACCGGTAGCCATCTCCAACAGGCCGGAGATGAAGGACATACCCTGGTTGAGGACGTCTTCCATTTTTTCCGGTGATTGCTCCGGCGGCTTGGAATTGCCTGCAGGCGGTTCAGCAGGAACTCTCTCTTCCGGTTCTTCAGCGGTGTAATCCTCTGCCTCTTCCTCTTCTTTCAGTACCTCGGGATTGAGGAAATGGGGGGTATCTTCGGGCAGCTCTTCGCCGGGAATCGGCTCTGCAACCGGCTCTTCCAGCTCCTGGCCCAGCATTTCCCGCAGCTGATTGACCATTTCTTCCCGTTTTTTGCGATCAAACATCACCTCGTCCACGCCGCCGTCAAACACCCCGCTGAACAGCTCGCCCTTGAGCTGAATTCCGGCCATGATCCGCATTTCTATGCTGGACTTGGTGATCAGGTTGATCACATTAACACACTTGCTCTTCTGGCCGATACGGTTGACCCGGCCAATACGCTGGTTGAGCTTTGCCGGGTTCCAGGGCAGCTCAAAATTGATGACACAGTCTGCGGCCTGCAGGTTCAGACCGGTGCCGCCGGCATCGGTGGAAAGAAAGACCTTGCACTCCGGGTTGGTGCTGAACTCGTCGATCAGGACCTGCCGTTTTTTCACCGGAACCCGGCCGGAGAGCTCCACAAAGGGGATACCGACTTTGGACAGGTGTTTGCCGATGAGAAAGGTCATGGTGGTCCATTCACTGAAAATCACCACCTTGCGATTATTTTCAATCACCAGTTCACCAAGAATGGTGGCCAGTTCATCAAGTTTCGGAGAAATATTGGTTTCCCGGTCGATCAGGTAGGTGGAATCGCAGACCTGGCGCATCTTGAGCAGCAGCACCTGGATCTTGCGCAGATCCATGGGGGTGAGGAATTTTTTATTGATCAACGGCAGCAGCGACCTGGAGTATCCGGCATGAATTTCTGCCTGGGTTTCGTGGAGATCCAGATAATAATCGTTGACGAGCTGCTCCGGCAGATCATCGAGTACCTCTTCCTTGCGGCGCCGGATCACCAGGGGCCTGAGCTTGTTGTGCAGCTTTTCCAGGTTGCGATAGCCTAAAATCTTTCCCTTTTTATGGCGGCTGAGAAGAAAATGATCGGCGGCGAACTTCCACAACGGGCTGAGCAGTTCCGGATCAAGAAACTGGGAAATGGAGTAGATATCTTCCAACTTGTTTTCAAGAGGCGTACCGGTGAGTACCAGGGCATGCTGCCTGGGCAGACTTTTTACCGCTTCCGCAGTCTTGGTCTCAAAATTCTTGATCCGCTGGGCCTCATCCAGGATGATCAGATCCGGCTTGAAACGGGCAATAATGGTGACATCACGGAGCACGGCCTCATAGTTGGTGATTTTAAAGAGGGAGTCATCTTCACTGTACTGTCGTTTTCTTTGCGCAGCGCTTCCCGCAATAACCTCTGCCTTTTCATCGGTAAACCGTTCAATCTCCCGCTGCCACTGATCCTTGAGCGATGCCAGGGTGACCACCAGCACCTTGGTAAAGCCGAATATCTCCTTTTTTAAAACACCCAGACCAATGGCCTGCATGGTCTTGCCAAGACCCATTTCATCGCCGATGAGTACGGCCCGTTTATAGAGTCCGAAACGAATACCCTCTTCCTGATAGGGATAAGGAGAAACCTTGAGATAGTCGACGGAATTCGGCAGGGGAGAGTCAGCGGCGGCCGCAAGCTCTATATCCAGCAGTCGGTTTGCAAGTTTGCCCATGACCGACTCCTGGATCCGCACCCGTTTATACGACTGCAACCGTTCGAGGTAGGGCATGAAATCGGCCAGGCCCGGCAGCCGGTATTGCCCATCCTCTGTAAAAATCTCCGCCAGCATTTCTGCAAGCGGATCATCTCCAGTAAAAGACTGCTCATGGAAAAGCCGCGGCCGGGCAGCGCGCGCATCCCAGAAGATATCCACGTAGGGAAAACGCTCACGGGTCAGCTGTTTCTTGAATCCCTTTTGTTTCGCTACGTGATTATGCAGAAAGACAAGATGTTTACAGGTTCCCAGGCCGCTGGATAAAAAATCGGGACAGGAACAGTGGCCAATCCCGGCGACCGGATTATGCAGGGTAACCTGGTACTGTTTTCCCCTCGGCGTGGTAAGCAGGTGATCGCCTTTGAGCATATCTCCCGGGGTGAGGGTGAACTGCTCGGTGCGGGCTCGTTTTTTCCGATCTTCCAGGGCCTGTGCTTTTATTTCATCCGGCGAAAGATAGGGCTCTTCCAGAACGGCTGCAGGAACCGGTTCTTCCGGGAGTTTTTCTTTTTTATCCAACAGATCCAGCAGGACCGCAACAACGTGTTTACAGCCTTCACCGGCTATTGTCACAAAATTCAGTTGGATTTGCACATATCCAAGTTACCAGTGAGCGATTGAATTAATTTGTCGGGCAATGAAGGCACCCCTGCGAGGGC
>JANTGH010000002.1 GCA_024763055.1 Desulfobulbaceae bacterium | reverse complement strand
GTAAAAACTTCGATCTACTGCGTCGTGTGTCCTGTGGCGATTCTCAACATACTACATGTATAGTTAAGACCCGCCACAGAACACTACTCCTTGTATACCTGTGTTTTTACTTAGCCATCTTTAAGCACTGTCTGTACTTTTTACGAGTTCATCATTATTGATGGACCGTAAAAAGGGCCAAGGCAGTTAAAATCTTCAAATTCGTCATCCCCGAAGTAGTGCGTCATCCTCGAGATCTTTAGTCGGGGACGGGGATCCATAACGCATTGAAACAACTGGATTCCCGCCTAACAGACCGCGGGAATGACGAGATTGGTAGAATGCAGCATTACGGATTTGAAGACTTTTTACTACTATGTCATTATTCTGCCCGCTATAACGCTTGTCCTGAAAGGTGGCAAGTTCTTTCTTGCCGATATTCATTTCCCCGCAGCGTGCAGGAACCGGCACCAAGGAAGACGGATTATATATTTCCTTGACATGACGGCCCTGCAGCCTGTACAATACCTTTACATTTATTGTTGCACCGGCACGAGACGGAAAAACAACCAGGAACAAGCATGTCCCCTGTACCATTGACCGAAAAACAGCAACGGGTTTTTGAGTATCTCAAGGACAGGATTGATGATACCGGCCGGGCGCCAAGCCTCAGGCAGGCGGCCGCAGACCTTGGCGTCAGCCATACGGCCGTGGCTGAGCTGCTGCGCGTACTTGAGCATAAGGGATGGCTGCAACGCCAGGGCCGGTACAGCCGCATTATTCAGCTCGCCCCGAAGAATCATGAAAGTAAACGGAAAAATACTGCCGCACGCAGGGTCCCCATTGTCGGCCGGGTCGCCGCTGGTTTGCCCCTGTACGCACAACAGGAATGGGCGGGAGATATTGTCGTGGATGGGCGCATCTACCGGGGCGACAACCTCTTTGCCCTGCGGGTGCAGGGTGATTCCATGCAGGATGCAGGTATCCTCCACAATGACCTGGCCATTTGCGAACCCCGGCAGTTTGCCGAAAACGGTGAGATCGTCGTTGCCCTGATCGATGGAGACGATGCCACGGTAAAGCGTTTTTTCTACCAGGGCGATCACATTGAACTGCGGCCGGAAAATAAAAAATATTTGCCCATGCGCTACGGCCTGGGCCAGGTGCTGATCCAGGGCCGGGTTATCGGTCTGCAGCGCGGGCCAAAACAAATGACAGGGCTGTAAGGGACTGTGCAAAAATAACTGTAACATCCTGCTTGCCCTTTTGCCCATTTTCTACGTTGCGTAAGGAGCTGAATAGAAGAGACTATGCAACTCATTACGCGCCTTGAAAATGAACAAAATTTCTGCGCAAAATTGTTACACTTATTTCTTTACAGCCCCTAATGACCGGCAAAACCCTGACCATAAACGGCTGCGAGCTGTTCATCGGCACCAGCGGCTATTCCTATCCCGAATGGATTGACGCCGGTTTTTATCCAAAGAAAACGCCCTCGGGCCGGATGCTGGACCTGTACAGCCGTGCCTTCAGCGTGGTTGAGTTGAATTATACCTGGTACCAGATGGCGCGGGCTGAAATCATGGAGCGGATGCTGGAGCGGGTGGAAAAAAGAATTTTTTTTTATTTCACCGCCAAACTGACCCGGACCATGACCCATGAAATCAGCGATAACTGGCTGGAGCACGCAAGGAGCTATATTCAGGGTATAACACCGCTGCTGACCAGCGGACGGCTGCTGGCCGTGCTCATTCAGTTTCCGACTTCCTTCCACCGAACCAGAGAGAACCGGCAGTACCTTGCCCGGCTGCTTGACAGCCTGCACAAGCTGCCCCTGGCCGTGGAATTTCGTCACCGCTCCTGGGCCGTGGATGCGGTATTTGCAGGCCTGCGGGAACGCAGGGTTAGCCTGGTAACGGTTGACGCCCCGGCCCTGGCAAATCTTTTTCCCACACTTGACGTGGTGACCTCGCCCGATCTTTTCTATGTGCGCCTGCATGGCCGCAACCGTGACGGCTGGTTTTCCGGCCACATGCAGAAACAGTTTGATTACACCTACAGCGAGCAGGAACTGCGCGACTGGACGGAGCAAAAAATACCGGCCATGGCCGAACAGTGCCGCCGGGGCGTTCTTTTTTTCAATAATCATGTTGCCGGTCAGGCCGTAAACAACGCCCGCTCCATGACCCGCCTTGTCCGGCAAGGTCAAACACAACAATGACATTGATCCACTGCTATGGAATTACACGATTACAACGGAGAACAATATAGTCACTCTCTCTGGTTAAGCATCATTCCGTAGGGGCGAATTTATTCGCCTGCATGGCACCCTGTTCAGGCGAATAAATTCGCCCCTACGGTTATGATTTTTTTTTGTAACCAGGGAACTCCGTTTACCCGCAGAGCGGGTGGGCAAGTTTTTCGCTCGGCAAACGTTGTCGCGTAACACCGCAGAGCGGTGTTACGAGGCCCAGGGCAGCAGGCACCACGGAGTTCCCGCAGCATCACGCAATGCGTCGTGGGCTACGTTTTTTTCTTGTTACACTGCTTTGCGGTGTAACAAACACAGTAACCCTTGGTGATTCGATGGGGTTGCATACCCGCTTTGCGGGTAAACAGAACTCTGCGATTAAATAATTCCCTGTTTTATGTATTTTTTCCACTCTCCTGCCGGACTTTCTGCGAGCTGCAACTTTACATTTCCTATACATTTATGCGTGAAAGAACAATAATCCACCTGAACATTGCCGATTTCAGCGTGGCCGTGGAACGACTGAAGGACAACAGCCTGCAGGACAGGCCCCTGATTATTGCGCCGCAGGCAGCCAGGGCCACGGTCTATGACATGAGCGAGGAAGCCTACCGGGACGGGGTGCGCAAGGGCATGTCGCTTATTAACGCCCGTAGGCGGTGCCGCAAAGCGCACGTTTTATTGCCACGCCCCGAACAGTATGAAAAGGCCATCCAGTGCTGTATCCGCCGCGTGCTCCCCTTCAGCCCCCGGGTGGAGCGTGCCGAAGGCCAGGGGCACCTGTACCTGGACGTGACCGGCAGCCACAGACTTTTCGGGCCGCCGCCGGATATCGGCTGGCGCATCCGCAAGACCCTGCGCAAAGACCTGGGGCTTGACCCCATCTGGTCGATCGGCCCCAATAAACTTATCGCCAAGGTGGCCAGCCGTCTTGTCAAACCCTGCGGCGAATATATTGTTGCCCAGGGTGAAGAACGCGCATTTCTTGCCCCCCTGCCCCTTGCCCTGCTGCCGACTTTGCAGCCTCGGCAGTACAACCGTCTCCGTGAAGTCGGCCTTGCGCGGATCGGCCAGGCAGCGGCCCTGTCCCGGCAGGAGTTGCGCGTCCTCTGCGGCAGGCGGGCCGACATTCTGTACAATTCCCTGCACGGCATTGACCAGACTCCGGTTCAGGCCCCGGCAAACAATAAAAGACGGTTTTTTTTCCGGCATCATCTGGCACAGGACAGCAATAGCGAACAAATAATCCGCCCGGCGGTGTTGTCGTTGGCCAGGCAGGCAGGGTATGGACTGCGCAGACAAAAATTGTCCTGTCGCAAAATCACAATACAACTGCTCTACAGTGACGGCATGTCGTGCGAGCGCCAGTCTGCCTGCAAGATTCCCGTTTTTCTGGACCAGGACCTGGAACAGGCGGCAATAACCGCATTGTTTCGCTGCTGGCGGCGACGGGTGCGGATCCGCAGTATCAGTCTTTGCTGCAGGGATATCTTTCCGCAGGTACATCAACTTTCACTTTTTCATGATGTAAATAAAAATAATCGTAAAAATAATGCGTTGAATAAAACTATTGATAAAATACATGAACTATTCGGCAGGGAAAAGCTCTGCCGGGGACGCATGCAATGATTCCCCTGGGCCTGCACTCCCATTACTCCCTGCTCCAGTCGCCGACGTCCTGCGATTCCCTGTGCAGGCGGGCAAAAGAACTCGGCCATAGCTCCATCGGCCTCACCGACATCAACAACCTCTACGGCCTGTGGGATTTTGTGAATGGTTGCGCCCGCTATGATATCCGGCCCATTATCGGGGCTGAAGTGCGCAGCAATGATGAACGGGCCTTTTTCCTGGTCAAGACCTCGGCGGGATATACCAATCTCTGCCGCCTGATCACAGACATCCACCTGAGCAACACCCCGCTCCCTTCCTTTCCCGAAAACCGGTTGCAGGGACTCGTCCTCCTGACCGACCACAAAAACCTGCTGACCAGGTGGCGGGAGATGGAGTTGGATACGGCTGCCGCCATTACCCGTCGACCAGATCAACAGGGCAGTGAACTGCGCAAGCATGCCCACTGCCTGGACGTCCCGTCCGTGGCCGTGGCCGATACCTCTATTCTTGCGCAAGGCGAGGCAAAAAAACAACAGATCCTGCGGGCCGTTGCCGGTAACTGCCAGGTTTCGCGGCTGCCTGCCGAGCAGCAAGTGAATGCGGAAAAACGATTGCTCAGCACCAGGGAATATGAACGCAGATATCAGATCTGGCCGGAAGTGCTCCACAATACCCGTGCCATTGGCGAGCGGTGCGCATTTCGCGGGCCTGAATTCGGTCTTGTCCTGCCGCCCTACAAAAATTGTTCTCCCCGGGAAGCTGATGACCTGCTCCAACGGGCAGCCCTGGACGGGGCAAGGCAGCGTTATGGATCACCTCTGCCGAAGAAGGTAATAAAAAGGTTGAACTATGAGTTGCAGATCATTGCTTCCATGGGATTTTCAAGCTACTTTCTTGTGGTGCGCGATATTGTTCGGCCCGTGTCCCGCACCTGTGGTCGCGGATCAGGCGCTGCCTCCCTTGTCAGTTACTGCCTCTCTATTACCAATGTCTGTCCCATCCGCCATAATCTTTACTTTGAGCGCTTTCTCAACCCGGGACGCACGGATGCCCCGGATATTGATATCGACTTTGCCTGGGATGAACGGGACCAGGTGCTGCACGCGGTCTTCCAGAAATACGGCAATCGCTGCGCCATGGTCTCCAATATGATCACCATGCAGCCGCGTAAGGCCATTCGTGAGATTGCCAAGGTCTTTGGCCTTCCGGCTGCCGAAATCAACACAATCACCAACAGGCTTTCCGGTTTTCGTTTTCACCCGGAGCCGGGGAATACTCTCCTTGACCAGTTGCTGGCCTCAGCCCGTCTGCGCAACTGCTCCTTTGCCCCTCCCTGGCCGGAAATCCTCGACCTGGCTCAGGACCTGATCAACACACCGACAACCCTGTCCGTCCACCCGGGTGGTGTTATCATTACCCCGCAACCGGTTACCGATTATGTGCCGGTGCAGCGGGCAGCCAAAGGTGTGCCGGTTATCCAGTGGGACAAAGACGGCGCTGAACAGGCCGGGCTGGTCAAGATTGATCTGTTAGGCAATCGAAGTCTTGGCGTCATCCGGGATGCCCTGGCCGAAGTGCGGGCAAAAGGGGTGCACCTTGATGAAAACAGATGGCAGCCCGAAGAGGATACCGAAGCCAGACACCTGATAAAAACCGGCCGGACCATGGGCTGTTTTTACATTGAGAGCCCGGCCATGCGGCTTCTGCAGAAAAAGGCAGGGCGTGGTGATTTTGAGCATCTTATCATCCATTCCTCCATTATCCGACCGGCGGCCAACGACTGTATCCGTACATACCTGCAGCGGCTGCATGGTGAAGAGTGGCGGCCCCTGCATCCGCTGATAGCGGATATCCTGAGCGAGACCTACGGCATCATGGTCTACCAGGAGGATGTTGCCCGGGTTGCGGTCCAGCTTGGCTTTTCCCCGGCCCAGGGGGACAGGCTGCGGAAGATCATGTCGAAAAAAGACAAAAAAGGACAACTTGCCGACTTCCGGGACCGATTTTTCCGTGCCGCTGCTGAAAAGAATCTCTCTGAACGGGACGCGGAAAGTATCTGGCAGATGATGCTCAGTTTTGCCGGGTATTCCTTCTGCAAACCGCATTCGGCAAGCTATGCCCGGGTATCGTTTCAGGCCGCATATTTGAAAGCCCATCACCCGGCTGAGTTCATGGCCGCAGTGATCTCCAATCAGGGAGGATTTTACTCAACCTTTGCCTATGTGTCCGAAGCGCGCCGGATGGGGTTGCACATAGTGCCGCCGGATGTCAATACCAGTAAAATTTCGTGGAGCGGACACGGAAGAGAGCTCCAGGTCGGCCTGATGGCAATCGCAGGGCTTAGTGAGACAACCCGCAACCGCATCCTGCAGGAGCGGCATATGGAGGGCGATACAAAAAAATTTGCCTCAATGCTCGACTTTCTGCAACGGGTGCGACCGGCGGACGATGAGGCCAGGGCGCTTATCCATGCCGGAGCCCTGGATGGATTGGTCGAAAAACCAGCAAACAGGAGCAGGATGCATTACCAGCTCGCCCAATGGCGGCAGAGTCGCGCCTCAGCGGTCAACCGGCTCTTTCCGCCCCCTGCCCCTTCCCTGCCGGACCTGCCTGGCCGGCATCCGCTGGAGCAACTGCGCAACGAATATCGGGTACTGGGTTTTCTCTGCCACAGCCACCCCATCTGCCTGTTTAACCAGCACCGGCGGCGTTATGGGATGGTTTTGGCACAGGATTTCAACAAATTTGCCGGTCACAGGGAAAAAATATCCTTTCTGGGCTGGCCCATCACCGCCAAAATCGTGGGCACGAAAACCGGACAACCCATGGAATTTCTCACCTTTGAGGATGAAACAGGACAGGTGGAGTGTACGGTTTTCCCCGAGACATACCATCGCTACTGCCATCTGTTGCACAGGAAAGCGCCTCTTGTGCTGTCAGGTATCATGGAGCAGGATTTCGAAGCGCTGACCCTGCGAGTAGATCATGTCGCGTCCGTGTCCATAAGAGGGAAGCGCGTTACTTACCCTGCAGGTTCAAATCATCCTCGTTAAGATTTTCTTCCCGCCCCTGCATGGACTGCTGAAAAATTTCAGTCGCCCTTTGCTGCAGACTCTCAGCTTCATCATTTCTTTTCTGCCTGATGCAGAGTTTGGCAATCTCCTGCAGTATTGCGGCAACGGCCGGATGGTCCTTGCCGTGGTTCTCCTCGGTGATGGTAAGCGCCTGCCTGTAATTCTGTTCGGAGACGTCATACCGGCCCTGCAGCCTGTACGCCTCGGCCAGGTGCTGCAAGGCCATGGCAAGTTTAGGATGCGTCGGTCCCAGTGATTTCTCCCGGATGGAACAGAGCCGTTGATACAGTGCCGCAGCCTTATCATCCTCTTCAATCTCAGCATTCAGTCCTGCAAGTTTTTCCAGAATATGGTCCAGGCCGGGATGCTCTGGTCCAAGTTGCTTTTCCATGATGGCAAGGGCTGTGCTGTAGGTCGGTTCAGCCTGTTCATACTGGCCCTTGGCCTCCTGCAGTTCAGCTATCTGATACCAGCTCAACCCCATTTCCAAATGGTCCTGACCCAGTGTTCCGGACAGGGCCTTCATCGCCTGTTTATATAGTGGTCCAGCCTTTTTAACCTGACTATTTAAGGCATAAATATATCCAAGCTCGCGTCTGGCAAGGGCAAGCTCTACATCATCTTTTCCTGTTTCCTGCAATAACTGCACAAGCTTTTCAAGCCAGGGAGTCGCATCCCGATAGCGATAGAGCTTGCGGGCCATGACGCCGGCAGCCCGCAGATAATCACAACGTTCCGTATCCAGGTCAACGGCAGTACGATATCGTTCCATGGCCAGGTACAGGTCAACTCTCCCCTCAGCAAGCCGTCCGCTATGGAATGCCGCTTGAGCCGCAAAGGGGCCGTTCTTTTCTATGAGAGTCGAGAAAACCTGCTCCGCTGTTTCTGTTTCACCGCTGAGCAGACTTTCCCTGGCCTGTACATACTCGGAGGGATCCACTTCTTCCCGGAACTGCTCCAGAGCGGCCAGCGCCTCCTTGCGCCATTGAATATCCTCGTTGTAACTATCCGAAAGTAATGCGAGTTTGTCGGTAATGGCCACAAGCTCTATCTGGAGATGATCACGCCTGATATCATCCTGTTCACTGATTGCAGCGGCCAGGGCCTTCTGCTGCTGTTTTTCTTTTTGACGAAGTCTTGTTTCATAAATCTCAATCGTCAACGTGGGGATGGATGCCTCCTCATCAATTGCAGCCGCAACCACCTCTTCAATGATCTCATCAGCACCTTTTTTCGCCTGACTTGATTCAGATATGGACTCGGATTCAATTTCCTCAGGTTCAGTCTCAACCTGTTCTTCTTCAGGTTCAGCTTTAATTTCCTGCTCTAAGATATCCTCGATCGACTCATCCTGTTCTTCACTAACCTCGCCGGCTGTCCTCTCCTCATCAGCGGCAGCCGATATGATCTCGGTTTCCTCTTCATCCCCAGCCTGCTCGAATGTGATTTCCTCAGGTTCAGTCTCAGTCCGTTCTACTTCTGATCCAGGTTCAATTTCCTGCTCTAAGATATTCTCGATCGACTCATCCTGTTCTTCAACAACTTCATCGCCTGTGCCTTCCCCGGCACTTGGCGGTGGAGCCTCAATAGTGGAATCCTTTTCATTTTTTGAGGACTTGCGCAGCAGAAAAAAACAAAGGATAAGCAATGCAACGACAATTGCTGCAATCAGAGTGTAATTCATACTTATATTCCCAGGTTAAAGTTTCAGGCTTCAGTGCTATCGCCTTCGATTTCATTTAATTATCCTTATATATTGGTATATCAAACCAGCATGCCATCAACAAGAAATTTTGCTCAACTAAGCAATATTTAGACAAAACAACGGAATAACATGAGGATATATATCGACAACAAGAAATATAGTCGATATTTTCCCTTGCTCTTCATCGTATTGTACAAAAATAAACGCTGAACAGGAGAGGGATTGGAAAAAAATACGAATGTATATGGTTTTATTCCAAGCCCAAATGGAATGATTTTCGTCCGGGAAATAGACCGCGCTTCTCCCAAGGGTGCTTTGAAAAATTAGATATTTTGTTCGGGGACAAGAAACAGTGAAAAGAAAAGGCGCTGCATATTGGTCGTACGTGAGTATTTTTCTTTTCACTGTGACGCAGTGATCGGGCAAAAGAGCAATTTTTCAAGGTAGCCCTAAGCCAGACTCCTGGTAACAATTTCGCGCACATCATTGGACAGGTTTTCTGAATCACTGATGCGTTGCAGCTGTTTTTTCATGAGGTGCCGTCTCACTTCATCATACCGGCGCCGAAGGGTAAGCGGAGTTAACAACCGGGCTGCTATTTGCGGATTCAGAGGATCAAGAGTCAGAACATGGTCAGTAAGAAAAAGATAGCCTGAACCATCCGGGTTATGAAACTGCCAATGATTGCCCGAGCAGAACGCGCCGATAAGAGAACGAACCTTGTTGGGATTTTTCAGGGAAAAGGCCGGATGAGTTGTTAAGGCCTGTACACGATTGAGCGTACCGGGCAACACGCAGGTTGCCTGCAGGGTCAACCATTTATCAACCACCAGTGGATCATTTTGCCATTTCAAATAAAAATCGTCAAGTAACGTATTGCCGCGTTCTCGATCGGCATTGACCACTGCCGACAAAGCGGCCATGATTTCGGTCATGTTGTCACTTTGCAGGTATTGCTCCTCACCGGCAGTTAATACTTCCTCTTCGATTTCACCATCCTGGTCAACAACCAGCAGATAGCCGAGCATGACATTTCTCAGGCTTCTCCGGCCTGCTTCTGCAGCCGAATAGACATAAGCGTCCTCTGTCCCGAGCTGATGATAATTCTCCCAGAGTATGTCCCGATGTTCTTCGGAGAGCTGCCGCCGCAAGCTCTGACGAGTATAAAAAATAGCTTCAGGATCAACTATGGGAAGCTGCTGTCCTATCCAATTTTCGCTTGGCAGGGTCAGTGCCTGAGCCAGGAATGCGGGTTCGGAGTGTTCATCAACAAGCAGCCCGGCAAAGGCATGGTGAAAATAGTCGGGCACCGCAAGAGGTTTTCCCTGCTGGAAGGATTCAATTCCATCAAGCAGCACCTTCATGGCAAGCTGTTGGCCTGCGTCCCAGCGGTTAAAGGGGTCCGAGTCATGGGCCATGAGAAAGGCCAGTTCCTGATCACTACGTTCCATATTGATTTTCACCGGGGCAGAAAAATTCCTCAGTATGGAGCAGACCGGCTCGTGTTCAATGTGATTAAAGTAAAAGTTCTGTTCTTCATCCTGAAGGATGAGCGTTTGTTCAAAGAACGTTTTGCCGGTACTGTCCAATAGACCGATGTTGACCGGCATGAAAAACGGTTTTTTGTTCTCCTGACCCGGGGTCGGCGGACAGGTTTGCCTGATAGTAAGCCGGTATCGGTTTTTTTCCTGCTCATATTTGGTTTTTAGTGTCAGTTCAGGAGTTCCTGCCTGGGAATACCAGCGTGTGAATTGATGAAGATCAAAGCCGTTGGCATCCTGCATGGCCTGGACAAAATCATCACAGGTCACTGCCTGGCCGTCATGACGTTCAAAGTACAGGTCCATGCCTCTGCAAAATCCCTTATCTCCAAGCAGGGTGTGGATCATCCGAATCACTTCGGCGCCCTTGTTGTACACTGTCAGGGTATAAAAATTATTTATTTCGACAAAGGAATCAGGCCTGACCGGATGGGCCATGGGGCCGCTGTCTTCCCGAAATTGAAAGCTGCGGATCACATTGACATCATGAATTCGTTTCACCGGGCGAGAGGTCATATCACTGGTGAATTCCTGATCCCGAAAAACGGTCAATCCTTCCTTGAGGCTGAGCTGGAACCAGTCGCGGCATGTAATGCGATTACCGGTCCAGTTATGGAAATATTCGTGGGCAATGACCCCCTCTATGCCTTCATAGTCCATGTCGGTCGCTGTTTCCGGGCGGGCCAGCACGTACTTGGAATTAAAAACATTCAGTCCCTTGTTTTCCATGGCGCCCATATTAAAATCATCCACCGCCACAATCATATAGCGGTCAAGATCGTATTCACGGCCAAATTTTTCCTCATCCCAGCGCATGGCCTTTTGTAGAGATTCCATGGCATGGCCACATTTCTCCCTGTTCCGTTCCTGCACATAAATGTACAGGTCGACCTTTCGGCCGGACATCGTGATAAACATATCCTGTATGGCCACAAGATCGCCGGCGACCAGAGCAAAGAGATAGGAGGGTTTTTTAAAGGGATCATGCCAGCGCGCAAAATGACGGCCATTCACAAGCTCACCCTCTTCCACCAGGTTGCCGTTTGCCAGCAGAACCGGGCAGTCTTTTTTGTCTCCAATAACCGTGGTGGTGAACACGGCCATGATATCAGGTCTGTCAGGGTAACAGGTAATTCGCCTGAAACCTTCGGCCTCGCATTGGGTGCAGTAATTACCGGAAGAACGATACAGCCCCTCAAGGGCCGTATTTTCTTGCGGATTAATCCGATTGATTACCTGCAGTTCAAAATGATCAGGCACCGCATCAATACGCAGGGCGCCACCTGCAAAATTATAGTCATGTTGAGACAGCTCTTTACCGTCGATACGCACAGTCAGGAGTTCGAACTGTTCACCATCCAGCACAAGCGGCCCCGGATTATCTCCATTTGCCCGCATCCGCATTGTTGCCGTAACCAGAGTGGCGGAGGGGTCAAGTTCAACCTGAAGATCGACAGTATCAACGAGATACGAAGGAGGAGTATAGTCTTTACGATAAATTATTTTTTTGGTCGTCATCGTGTGCCCTACATTTGAAATTTTTCTCAGATGATAAGATAAGTGCCCCGGAAAAAAATAATTATTCCATCTTGCTTGTCTTTTTCTCCAGCTTTTGCGTTGTGAAAAGGATTACTTATCATCAGTATACCCCCTTTTCATGCTGTTAACCAAAACCGAATCCGTCGCGTTACGGGATAATTATTGTTTTCCTGGACCCTGGTTATTTTTTATTATCCGGTTCAAAAAAGAGCCAGAGTATTTGCGGGAATTGCTCTCTGAGTGCTGACTCGCAGCGATTGATATTTTCAACAAAGGCATCACAGGTTTCCGCCGGTTCCATTTTAGCCTTGACCGCTACCATTACATCCTCACCAAGCTGCAGGGTCAAAAGATTCAAAACCGAATCAATTTCGGGTTGTTTGCAAAGACAATCCATTATTTCCTTTTTTACTGCAGGGTCAACCCCCTGACCAACCAAAAGGGATTTTACCTCAATACCGATAAAAAGGGCAATCACAACAAGAAGTACTCCAATGGTTATTGATCCAAGGGCATCATAAGTGGGATTACCGGTGACCATGGTTGCCACAACGGCAAGGGTGGCAAAGCTCAGGCCAAGCAACGCGGCTGAATCCTCGCCAAAAACAACCAGCAATTCGGATTTTCTGGTTTCACGAAACCACTGCCGTATCCTCATGCCTTGTCGTTCTTTGTTCACCTCACGCATGCATCCCCAGAGTGAAACACCTTCGGCGGCCATGGAAAACAGCAAAACCGTCAGTGCGATAAATGGAGCGTTAAGCGGTTCCGGAGCATGAAGCTTATGAATGCCTTCATAGATGGAAAATAATCCTCCCATGCTGAAAAGCATCAAGGCAACAATAAAGGACCAGAAATATACTTCTTTGCCATGGCCGAGAGGAAAATCAGGCGACGGCGGTTTTTTCGCCATGCGAATTCCAAGCAGAAGTAGAAGTTGATTGCCGGTGTCTGCAACGGAATGAATAGCCTCAGCCATCATTGCTCCGGATCCGGTATAAAAGGCGGCAATAAATTTTGCCACTGCGATTGCGGCATTGGCGCCAAGGGCAAAGAAAATACTTTTTAGTGAATTTGCGTTATGTGACATGAGCTATTTCCCAAAAAGGAGAAAATAGAGAGGTCTGCAGTATAGATGTGGATTAAAAAGTAAAAATACCTGAGGTTGTATAAACTATTTCTACAGGAATGAAAACAGGGATACGACAGGATGGCTGTCAGGTACCGTTAGGCAAAAACACCTTTACCTTGTAGATCGTAGAAATCTTTAACGTAGAATTCCGGATCAATGCACCACGGTTATGTGGCAATTCTTCTGTTTGCCACACAACTGTGGCAGCAAAAGTGTTTCTCCTGCTCTAACAATATCTGTATCATGCTGTTATCTATATAAAATATACTGGCATGGTTTTTGGATGCAGTGAAAAATAAAGGAACTCTAAAAAAATCAAAACAATGGAGTAGCCAACAATGGAACAGGTTCAATGGAACACAACCGTAGAAAAAGCAGTAACAAAAAGTGACTCGAAATCAAATAATACCATCGATCTGCTTAAATTTACGAGGACCTTTTTTATTGTGTCGGTTTCCCTTCTCGGTATATGGGCGTTTTCGTGTCTAATCGGTGGGTTATTTGTAACTGTGGGAAATGTATTGAAGTGATATTTTCAGTATAGCTGAGAAAAAAAATCGTCCACTTTCACTTTTCACAACTAACCTGTCTGGCACGAGTCGTAATTTTCTTGATTGTTGAGAATAAACTGCCATTGGAACCGCCAACACCGGGACTGCCAACGGTGTAAAACAACGTGCAACAGATACAAGATACCTATGTAACCATCATTGCTGGACCAGAATTTCAGGCCACAGCCACAATGATGACACCGCTACGCTGTTATGAAAGCAGGCCGGAAGTTGAATTCTCAGTGTTCCCGTTCATATAAATTTTCAGATTTTCCCTGCTTGGTGCAGGTCCTCCCAAAGATCTTCCACCCATTGATAGCGATGTTCCACATCCCAGGCCATGGCCTTAAGAATTATATCTTCAATATCGTCGGGTATGTTTTCCTGGAAGGTATGTGGAGGTGGAACCTCTTTTTTCATGTTCAGCCAGTTCGAAATTGACGCTTTTTTATGCCTAAACGGTAGCGACTTTGTGTGCAGAAGATGGAGTATTATGCCAAGGCTGTAAATGTCACTACGGGGGTCACCGCGACGGCCTTGTATCAATTCCGGAGCCATGTATCTCAAGTCTCCCTGGGGTCCCAGCCCCGAAGAAAGAATGACATCGGGTATGTCCCTTTGAAAGGCATGGCCCATATCAAAAAGCTTCAACACCTTGTCATCGGTAATCATAAATACGCCGGGACGGAGATCATGGTGTACCACACCCCTTGAATGCAGGGTGGCGACGAGATCACAAAGTTGTTCAACCAAAAGAGGCAAGAATCTTACCGTTTCTTTTTGCCTTCTAATCCATTGTTCAAAATCCATACCCAAAGCCGGTTCAAGAACCAGGGTCTCCCCTTCCCTCTTCTCAGGAGTCAACAGGTTGTCATGCCTGACACTCTGCAGAATTTTTAATTCAGCATGAAAACAGGCCGCGTACAGCGGATTGATCATAACCTCTTCAAAACCAAGTTTGAGTGAGACCCGTTGGTCTGTGCGAGTATCCAGCCCATCGTAAAGCCAGGAAAGGGTTCCTGGAGCAAGTGGAGCTCCAAGAGTGTATGGACCGACAAAATCAGGCTGCAGCCCTGCCCCCTTACGAGCTGTCTTTACGTATCTGGTCAAGGTGTCGAGGGAGAGGTGCAGGCTGTCGAGTTCATCAACATCCGGTCTCTCCCGCGTTTTTCCTGTATCCGTATCGACGCCGGGACCGTCCTCCTGCAGCAGTGATGAACTGACCCGGTTGAGCCGGGTAATAACCAGTCTGGCAAATAACAAATTGAGTAAAAACAGGGCCAGCATCGCTGCCCCGAATATAACAAGAAAAACAAGAACACTGTCTCTCGTTATCCGGGCAAGTGACCCGGTGACCGGAACAGAAACCGAATCAATGCCGCCGAGTTCACCTTCTTTAAAACGAAATCCTCCCTTGGTCCCGTAGAGCTCAATAAGAGATTGTGGTGCGTCATGATAGTCACCGTGACAGGTCAGACAGCTTGCCTCGAAATAATCCGGCAACATACTTATAAAAAAGGCCTTACCATCTCTGCGGACAATGCCCTGCCATAGTCTGCTGTCGGGATTTTCTTCAAACCAGTCAAACATTTCCTCTTCAAAATCATTGGCCAGGTTATCAGGATTAAGCGGATTTAGAGAAACCCGGCGAAAGACATAGCCTTTCATTCTACGGCCAAACCGTTTCATGATATTTAAGCTGACATGGGTGGTCGACATGGCCTCAACAATAAAGGTGTCATCCCTGTGCATTGCCCGCATCTTCGGACGCAGCACCTCTTTCACATATTCCCTGATAGCCTCCACCTCCTGCAGAATCACCTCGGATTTATCCAGTGCTTCCTGCATCAGAATCGATTTCATATGTTGGTAATACAACAGGGACAGCAGAAGACTGAAAGCTGCCAGAATCAATCCGGACCAGACAAAAAATTTATGGCGAAGATTCATGCTGCTTATGGATGGAATAATCATTTTTTTTAATTTTCCTCATTACCGGCCACGAGCAAGTCGGCTACCTAAAAAATCCGGAAGACCGGCGGAAGTGATTTTGGAAGCTGCAGACTGAAAATCATAGGCGATGCGGTGAAATTCCACTTCATTTTCCCGGGTATCAAATATACAGTAGCAGGCTCGCGGGTCACCATCTCGCGGCTGACCGATACTGCCGCAATTAATGATTTGTTTTTTGACTTTTTCAAGAGAATAGGCAATTGATCCCTTGGGCGATTCAAAGGTAATCTGGAAAAAATTCTTTTTGGTTATAATCACCGGTCTATGGCTGTGCCCAATAAAGGTCAGCCTTTGCCTGGCCGCGGCAAAGGAGCGCATAGCGTATTTTCTATTGATTACGTACCGGTAGGCTTCCGGGTTGTATGGATTGGCATGCACAAAGCATAGACCACCCATGATCAGCTTTGGTCGAAGTTGTTTGAGAAATACGCTGTTGTCTCTAATTAGCTGATCAATAGTCCACAGGATGACCTCTTTTGCATCCTTTGTCATTGAATACGGAGAATAACGCCAGATTGCAGCGGCATCATGATTGCCGAGCACGCAATTCATTTTCGGCAATGTCCTGATCCGTTCTATACATTCATTGGGGTTTGCGCCATAACCCACTATATCACCAAGACACATGTAACGATGCACCCGCCTGTGTCTAACGTCCTGAATAAAGGCCTGCAGCGCCTCTAAATTCCCGTGAATATCTGAAAAAATGGCTAATCGCATTACACTTTTTCTATTTATTCCTTTCTATCGGTTTCGTGGCGGGGTGCACTCCCGGAATCCACAACATGGGTCTCAAGATAATTTCTGATTGTATGCAATTCCAGCAGAGGACCACCGACCGGTGCATCCCCATGAAAAAGAGGGCAATCGGCTGCACGAAGTGCCGGAATCTGTCTGACTTCATGGTAGCCGGACCATTCCCTGATCAATCTGCTCACCTCTGCAAACCGCTCCCGTAACCCGCAGGAAAGCGGCAGCGCCTTTGTCTGGTAGATATTTTTCATACCCTGCAGGTCACCTGCCCGGGCAAGAGAGGTCATCCCTTCCGCCACCTTGTGTAATTGGCTATGCACAGGATCAATCCTATGGGCAATTTTTGCCCAGTAGGGATCCGTGTGTAATTCTGCCAGCCACCTGCCGACAGCACAGTGATCAGGAGCCAGGTCCACCTGCTTCCCTGAATTTCGCAAAAGGGAAAGTGCCAGCTCAGCCAGCCAGCTCACATGATTGAACCAGCCGTCAACAAGAAAAATATCAATGGCAATAACCTGTTCCTCGCTCAGCCGGTCAATGGGCAGTCCCTGCGCGGTCCAGACAAGGGTATGGGGTTTGCTCATGGCAACCAGCACTTCGGTTTTGCTTTTGGAGGTGATCTTTTCCACCACCGAAGCGCCGAATAAACCCGGTTTGCGTGAAGGCCCCAGAACAATACAAACTGCCTGTAATTGCTGTGCTACAGATAAAATAACATTTGTGGCTTCGCCCCGGATAAGCCTGATGGTTGGATCGATATTGTATCGCCGGAATCTTTGCACAAAATGTTCCAGGCGACTTCTGAGTTGTTCTCCTGCGACTTCAAGACCGTATTTCAGAAAATGAGAGTCATCTTCTTCCTCAATAACAGTGAGCAACGTAACCTCGGCACCGAGTATCAGGGCTCGGCGTCGCAATTCTTCAATAACTTGATCCGCACTGACATGGTTAATAACTGCGCCAAGGAGCTGCGGCTTATTCAACGCAGAAAAAAAATGACGCTTTCGGGGACCGGAGAAGGTAGATGTCGGCCGAAATTGTGCAAAAAACCACCATGGTTTCTTTTTTTTGAGGCCGAGTTCCGTTACCTGCACCTGTTCGATATTTTTTAGATCATAAATCAACATCGATGCGTTTTTATACCGGTCTTCAGGTTGCCTGGCCAAGGATTTTAAAATAATTTCCTGTACTCGTGGGTCAAATCCCGGCGCATAATACCTTGGCGGAACAGGATCGGTCTTCAGGCGTAATCGGGTTTGTGACAGTTTTCGAGAACGGGGAAATGGGAGATGACCGGTCATCATCTCATAAAAAATAACCCCCAGGCTGTAGATATCACTGCGCGGTTCATCGCGGATGCCTGTAATCTGTTCCGGCGCTATATAAAAGGGCGTGCCGTGAGGGGAACTGAAATCTTCCGCCAGCAGGTCCGGTAAATCCGATTTGACTGCCAGACCAAAATCAATAAGCTTTACCTGCTCATGACAAATAATAATATTTTCCGGCTTGAGATCAAGATGAATAACCCCTGTATCATGAAGATAGGTCAGGGCGCCTGCAATCTGGAGAATAATGGGCCTGACCTTGGAAAAAGTCATTTTTTTTCCCCTTCCCACATACTGACGAAGATCGACCCCGGGAACATACTCTTGAATGATATATTGACGTGAACGGTTGCGATAGAAAAAGCGAACGATATATGGGTGATTCAGAAGCCTGCCGATACGCTCCTCGTTCTGATAATGATAGTAAAGAACCGGATTATTAATAATATCGCCAAAAGGAACCTTGAGGGCGACCACTTCATCGGTGAGCAGGTCTCTTGCCCGGTAAATTCTGGCCATGGCGCCGTTGTATAATTCTTCTTTAATAACAAAACCATCAAGTTCAGCGCCGGCTGTCAGGGGTTCCATGTCAGTATCCTTTTAATTTGGCGCAGCCCAGACATGCTTCGGGCACCGGATTGTCAATAAATGCCTGACGAATATGCTCCCTTGCCTTTTCCAACTGTTCAATACCGTCCATATCATACCCAACCCGGGCAAGGGCTTTTTGGTATTCTACCGTTCTGTCGGCAAAACATTGACGAAATTTTCTATAGTGTTGTCGGTTCCAGATTTCCTCTAAGGGTTCGTTAGTAATATTTCCAAAGATAAAAGGGGTGGAGCCGACAATTCGGTCATTATTGAGCCAATTGACCGATTCGGCCATTGGCGCATTGAGAAACACACAGGGTGCTACAGAACCATCTGCGGCAATGGACAGATTATGTACTGGATTTTTTGAACAAATCGGCGTTAAGGTTGAGGTCATGGGAGGCAGCTCTAATCGTATCCCGGCAAACAACGCCCGTAGATGGGCCCATCTGATTAACGTTGTAATTTTACGGTTTGCTACTGGAAAAAGCTGCAACGATTGCTGCCTGCTGCAGCCGGCATGGGTAAGATGAACGCCTGCAAGCAATCCTACTCCCCTTTTTCCACACCAGCTGATGGCCCGGGGCAATTCTTTAACAGTAGCAGGCGTCAGCAAATAACTGACGGCAATGGCTGGAGTGGAGCTGCGTAATTTCTTTTTGGCTGCAACCAGGGTAGACAGCGTAACATCTAATCGCCGAAAGGAATGTTTTCCTCGCAATTGGTCCTGAGTTTCGGCAGTTGCTCCTGCCATGGAAAAGGTAATTCCATCCACACCGGAGTTGATAAGACGCATTGCCAGCTCTTTATCCATAATGGAGCCGTTACTGGTAAAACTGACCGTGCATCCCGACTTCCTCGCACTCTTGATTAACGAGATGAAATGGTCAAAAAGAAGCGGTTCTCCCCAGCCCTGGAGATGTACGGCCCTTGTCTGTTGAAAAACGCCTTGTAGGTCTGCAAAAAGAGAGGGGGGAAAATCACGATCCTGCCACAGGTCGGGGTGAGAAGAACGAAGACAGGTAATACAGCGTAAATTACAATAGCTGGTCGGTTCAATCTGAATCAGGCCATATTTGGGTGTGTCGGATGTGGCCAAGGCTCCTCCGGTGCTCTTCCTCCGGGATAGTACCGTTTTCTTTCCACTGAGCTGATATTGTGCCCGGTCAATGCAATCAGGCCATATCCGTTATATCTTAGGTAAAATACACATATCCTACCACAAGAATAAGAATAACGATCAACTCGACAATTGTTATTTTGGTGATCATTATACAGATTTTTCGCTGCGAAGGATTCATCTTCAGAATCATCTTGTTCATAAGTGCACGAAAAAAAAGGGTGCGGAACGTAGTTGTCGCATACATCCTGAGGTATTCATGGATGGAACGTATCCACAGCAATACATCAGCTTCCACCTCTTCTTCGGGGTGCTCCTCAATAAAGCGCACCCGCACCCGTGTTTTTTCCTGATCGACAAAAAAAAGCAACTCTGTTGCAAGGTAATCAAAAAGAGTGATCCGCATAATGATCTCAGCGCCTTCTGGATCATCTTCTTTAGAAGTGATGTCAAGATGGATACCAAATGAAAAAACCTTTTCAGTGGCATAATCGTGTAATTCTGCAAAAAGACCGGAATCACGCTGTGCGGCCTCGTCAATAAACCAGTGGGGATGAAGACGAATCAGTTTGTTTTCATCAAGAATATTTTCAATATTGAGTGTCGTCGCTGCCGCAGGCGGCAGGTTCAGATCAAAAAGGCGGTCCATATCAAGCCACCGGCGTTACCTTTGGGGCGATAAGCAGTGGACAGGGAAGAATTTCATGTAATTTTATGGCATCGATACGCGATCTCAAGCCTTTTTCCATCTTCAAATTAAAAAGCCTGCGGCTCTCACGATACGGTCCGATCACAATCAGATCGCATTTTCGTTTTTTTGCCTCACCGGCAATAGTTTCCTCGATCGAGCCGACCACGCCGGCAAATGTTGCTTCGGCAGCAAGAGGATACGTTTTTTTAATACGTTGCCAGTCTTCTTCATTTTCCTCCTTCATCTGCTGCTCTACATGGTCAAGAAAGGTTGTGTGGGTTTTACTGGAGTTGAGCCAGTCATCACCGGTCATGGACTGCCAGTCCTTATCAATAATGGTCAACACAGTGACGCGCAAGTCTGGATTTTTCGCGCAAAGATCGGCAAAGACAAGACGCTCGGCCTGGGCGGCACCGGCTGTTCCGTGAGTACAGAGAAGAAGGGATGTAAACATAATCAGGGAGAATAGCAAAAAAATATCCGTATGGGAAGACGGAGAAAAAAAGGATATAAAAAAAGACCTTCCCGACATATCCATGCCGGGAAGGTTGAATTCACATGGTTACAGCCTGTTGCTTACGTCCATTTGGTAAAAATCAGGACAATAAAGGTTGTGATCAATGACAAAATCAAAGCTGTCATATCCTCATTGCGTTCGCTTGAAAAAACAGACAGTGCCCGCTCTTCAAGCTCTTCCGTGTTGGCATCCTTGTCTAGGGTCGAGGTGCCCTTGCCGGCATCGCCGGTTTCAATGGTAATTTTTTCTTCACTCATGTCTTTAACCTCCTGAATTCTTATTTCAGCACCACATCTTTTACCAGCCACAGAACGACAAAGAACGACAACGTCGCCTTGGTTATACCGGAGATGACACCGATAACAAGGGGCCAGCCGCCGGCCTGAAAGATGGCCTTTTTGGTGATCTGCATGCCAAGTCCGATCAGGCCGAAGGCAAAGAACCAGATCATGCAGTCGGTCAATGTGGTAACGGTCTTTGATTTCTTATGGACCTGCTTGATGGCATGCTTGATGGCATGTTTAACATCTTTAGTCAGGGTAATAGTTTTTCCTTTGGCGGCTGCCAGTACGGATTCCAGCTGGAACATCCGTGCCTCGCCCTGCTTTTGGAAAGCCTTTTTATCCGTCCGGCTCTCGAAATTACCGGCAATCTGCCGCTGGGCGACAAGATCTTTGACTGCGGCCAACTGTTCCTCGGTAAGCCCTTGGAATGCATTGGTCTGGAGTGCCGTATTCAAGGTTTCCCATTCTTTGTCAGTAACCTGGGTACGATCATTATACGTAAAATCAATAAATTTACCCTTATAATGGGTTGGCGGTGAAAAGAGCCCAAGAGAAGACATGGCAAAAAGAAGGAGAAAACCAAGGATAAAAATCGGAAACTTGTCAATGACCACTTCCTTAAATGTCAATTTCTTCCCACTTGATTTGCCGAACCAGGTAGCCAGGACCAGGACGATGATCGGCAGGAAGAGTACGCGGGTGATGTTGAAAATTTCCGCTACTTTCAGGGTCTTGATATCAACCGCGTTGAACGCGAGCGCTGCGGCCGCGACCTGGGCGGAGTTCAGAATGCCGGTTCCGGCCCAGGCGCCGAACTGCACCGGGTTCATGCCTGCCATGTGGCCGATGGTGGGAAAGACAAACATACAGATAATACCAAAAGAGAGAATGGTACCGATGGTATAGGCCATTTCCTCACTTTTTGCCTTAACGACTGGAGCAACGGCTACCGTGGCGGAAACACCGCAAACACCCATGCCGGCGGAGAGAACACCGGTCATGGTTTTTGGTTGTTTAAATAGGTTGCCAAGCCAGAGAACAAAAAATACCGTTCCCAGAACAAAGCCGCCAACCAGGAAAATACTATAGGTCCCTAATTTTGCCAGTTCGGCAAAACTGTATCGGGCACCCAGCATGATAACACCCATTTTCAGGACAAACCGGGCACATTTAACTCCGGCCGCGGCAAACTTCGGAATACCGTAAGTATTGGTCAGAAGAACACCTGCCAACAGACCGAGAATAACATAGTTCAAGTTAAGGACTTTGTAGATCTTAAAGCCAAGAATCGGTTTTAAATTATGGCTGATAATCTTGACAACCGGCTCTACATACCAGCGGATGGCCATTGCCATTAATATAATGAGCAGAATGCCGGGCAGCGGTTGCAGGATAAAGCGGTCAATGATGGTGTTTCCAGGTTTACGTACGGTATTGATGAGCGCGCCGAGTATGCCGATCCCGCCTAAAACAATCCCCATGGTCACCTGAAGATCAGCGGTTTTCGCGGTATGGAGGTATTTCATTAACGGATGCAGGATACCGCTGCTGGCAATCAATGCGTAAATGATCATAAGTCCGCTGAGAATAAACAGCGGCTTGTTCTCTTGGGCCTGAGGCATAGTCACTCCTCCTTTTTAAATTGGATGAAAGTTATTGTTTTTATTCAGGCGTATGCCTGCAATCTGAACTTTCACTAATTGTTCCTTACCAGGCACCTTGAAACGATAGAATTTTGCAAGGCGGCCTGCCTTCATTCAATCGGTTTTGCCGATTCATTACATTGGGGTCAGGTTGATAATTGATGCACCTCCTCGTGTCATAATTTCTTCTGATTTTCCCTGTTAATTCTATCGTCAAATCGACCTGAATAATAACCGCAGATCACATCAAGCAATACATAGGCGAGTCTCAAACCAAGTATCCCAATAAGAATTGTAGCTATGAGCTGATAATTGTTTCCCTGGTCTGAATGAATAAAGCGGATGACGGGATTCATAATGTCGGTGCCGGCAATTACGGCAAGAAGAACAAGCAGCCCGCTTAACATCAGCCAGGGTATGAAATGATTTTTTTTCCGCACGAAGCAATCCTCATTGTAGGAAACAGCATACAGTTTCAATTCTGGTTTTCATTGGTCCATACTTTGCAATGTATAGACCAAATTTGTACTGAAAATTATCACTTAATACTTTTATCTATATTTCAGAATGTTACACGCTTTCTTCTTTTATATATTAAAATATTTCAGGAGGAAATAGACTAAGAGTGAGGTAAGGTGCTTCCTTAAGGAGGCATTAAATTGATGGAAAGCCGGAAACAAACAGGAAAAGCCACACTGCCTCCTTATGGAAGCAGTGCGATCACCAGGAAGCATATGGCGGAATAATCCCGGTAATATGACCTGTATCTAATCAGGATTATACTATAAATTAAATTGAAAAGCTGAAGCCATGATACGGAATTCTGAAAAGAAACCTGATAAAAAACGAGCTACCTTTGGCCTGCAGTTAAAATTTCTCCTTGGTCTTGCCTGTATTTTTCTTCTCTTTTGCGCATTCGCCTCGGTGCTTATTTACTTTCATCAAAAAAAGGCATTAGAGGAGGAAACATTCAGGAAAACCGAACTGGTTGCCGCGGCCGTGGAATCGACAAGAGGGTATGTCCGTGATGTGCTCAGACCCAGGATGTATACACTTTTTGGTGAGGACATCTTCGTTCTTGAGGCAATGTCCACCTCCTATATCAGCCGGGTGGTCATGGATCGCTTTAAAAAGAACCTCCCTGAATTTGAATACCGCCGGGTTGCAGTAAACGCACGGAATCCCAAGTATGAAGCCAATGCGCTGGAGCTGAAGATGATCCGGCTGTTTAACGAAAATCCTGAGAAAACACAGTGGCACGGCATGGTGAAGACCGAGAATGGTCGCCTGTACATGAGCTTTCGTCCTGTGCGCTTTACCGGCTCATGCCTTCGTTGCCATGGCAATCCTGAATCCGCTCCCCGCGCCATCCTTGCAAGCTATGGGCCTTTGCACGGTTTCCACAGAAAGCCCAATGGTGTCAGCGGAGTGCAAAGTGTCGGTATCCCTGTTGATTTCAGTCTCCGGCAGATCATGAATGTGGCCTGGACATTTTTTTTCGCAGCCTTTCTTGTCATGTTCCTGCTCTATGGTATTATCTGGTTTTTCTTTAACAGGGTCGTGGTCCAGAACCTGCAGCAACTGCTTGACATTTTCCGCGATAATCTGCGTGATGAAAAGGGTGCCAGACTGTACCAACAGGCCAGGTCAAAAGATGAGATCGATGAGATGTCGGTTGCGGTACAAAGTGTGGCACGGCATGTACATGAAACACATAAAAAACTTGAGGATTATGCGGAAAACCTTGAAAACAAGGTGGCCGAGCGGACCAGGGCTTTACAGGATTCCGAAAATAGATTACGGCAAAAGGTCGCGGAGCGCGGACTTGAACTGCGTACCTTAAACACTATTACCGAGCTGATCACCCAATCTGTTCACCTGGCGGATATCCTGCCAAAGGTGCTGCAGCAAACCTTAAAAGTCGTTTCGGCCGACGGTGCCGGTATTTACCTGCTTGACCGTGAACAGGCAGTGCTTCGGCTGCAGTGCCGGGAAAATGCGGATGAGCTTGACGAGACGATTCCATTTGAACCCACGCTCTGCCTGCCCATGCTTGAAGAGCAATCCCGTGATTTCGATGGTTTTATTACTGAAGCCGCATGCAGTCATCTCAATCAAATCGGCAGCGAACCCGCCATGCTGAAAAATTTAAATGTGCCGCTCTGTTGCCGCAGTCAGGTTTTAGGGGTGATGACCTTTTTAGGCACGGATATTGAGGAGGTCGATGCCCAGCAGCACGAGCTCCTCTTTTCCATCGGCCATCAGATCGGCATTACAATTGAGAGTCTACAGAACATTACCCGCCTCATGCAAAGCAAAGAGCTCTTGCAGTCCGTTTTTGACGGCATAACCGATGTGGTGGTCCTGCTTGATCACGACCGGCAGGTAAAAATGGTCAATCAGGCCTTTTTAGACCGTAATGAGGTTACGCTGAAGCAGGTCCTTAACCATCAACTCAGCGAGCTGCCGCTGAAAAAAAACTGCCCTTTCACCTTTTGCGCAACCAGTCTTTCCCTGCCCTCGCGCAGGGTTACAGTCGAGCGGATCCGGACAGAGGCAGGATCCATTTACGAGGTCAGCCTGTATCCCATCGTCTCTGAACAGGACACGGTCCTCAATATTGTCTGCTATGCCAAAGACATTACAGAGCAGAAACAGGTCGAACAGAGGATTCAGCAGACTGAAAAGCTTTTTGCGCTTGGCCAGCTTGCTGCCGGAGTTGCCCATGAAATCAACAATCCCCTTGGAGTCATTCTCTGTTATACCGATATTCTGAAATCGGATCTGGAAGCTCTTTCAGGCCAACATTGTGATGATATCGAGGTCATAGAAAAACACGCAAGATCCTGCCAGCATATTGTCAGCGATCTTCTTAATTTTGCCCGCAGCCGCAAGGCCGATAAAAGTCTTTGCGGCCTGAATCCGGTCATTGAAGAGGTGGTGGCCATGGTGAAACAGCAGTTTCTTAAAAATAGAATTACTCTTGACCTGCAGCTTGCCCCGGATCTACCTGAACTTTTAATAAGCAGAGACCGGATGCGTCAGGTCTTCCTCAATTTACTGATGAACAGTTCCCATGCCATTAAAGAGAACGGAACCATTCAGATTCAATCCGTCTATCAGAATAAAGAGCAAACGGTAGCAATTCTTTTCAAAGACAATGGCGATGGAATTGCAGAGGATGTTCTGACAAAAATCTTTGATCCTTTTTTCACCACCAAACCCCAGGGCGCCGGCACAGGACTTGGTCTTTCGGTCAGTTACGGCATTATCCGCGATCATGATGGTGATATCCAGGCAAAATCAAAACCAGGCGTTGAGACAACATTTACCATCACTCTGCCGGTCAAATCCGACATGATTGCCGGGAATAATCCTCAAGAGGAAGCATAAATTATGCGACAGGCGCAACTTTTAATCGTTGATGACGAAACAGATTTACTGCAGGGGCTGCAGCGAATGCTTGCCAGGGAATTCGAAGAACTGGATATAAGTATTCAACCTGATCCATCTCTTGCCCTTGAGTTTGTCGAGAAGTCCCCGGTTGATCTGGTGCTGTTAGATATCCAGATGCCGGAAATCAACGGCCTTGAACTGTTGAAAAAATTGCGCCGGTTCGACCAGCACCTGACCATCATCATGATGACGGGATACGGTACCATTGAAATTGCCGTGGAAGCCATGAAAAACGGTGCGTATGACTTTATTACCAAACCTTTTGATAAAACGGCCCTTTTTCGAACAATCGGCAAGGGACTGGAACATAACCGGCTGCTGCGTGAAAATATAAACCTCAGGCAACGCGTCTGTGAAAAAGAGCCCTTTGCCAATTTTGTCGGACAATCCAAATCGATGCAGCGTTTATATCACGGCATACGAACAACGGCCCGCACGGATTACACGGTACTTATCACCGGAGAAAGCGGAACAGGAAAAGAATTAACGGCCCGGGCTATCCACAGTCTCAGTAAAAGACGCGATCAGCCGCTGTACATGGTCAACTGTCCCGCCATTCCCGAACATCTGCTGGAGAGCGAACTCTTCGGCCACCGTAAAGGTGCTTTTACCGGCGCCCATAGAGATCAGGCCGGCCTGTTCGTTGAGGCGGACAAGGCCACTCTGTGTCTTGATGAAATCGGTGATATTCCCGTAGCAGTACAGACCAAACTGCTGCGCGTTCTTCAGGAACAGGAAATTAAACCCCTTGGCAGCGCTAAGACCAGGTCGGTCGACGTCCGAATTATTGCCTCCACCAATCGAAACCTTGAAGAAAAAATCAAGGATCATTCATTTCGGGAGGATCTATTTTACCGCCTTAATGTCGTGGTCCTGCAGACACCGACCCTTATGGAAATCAAGGAGGATATTCCGCTGTTGACAGACCATTTCACAAGGCAGGTCTGCTGCGAGCTGGACCTTCCGGAAAAACATTTTTCCCTCGAAGCAGTAGAGGAACTTGTAAACCGGCCCTGGCCCGGTAATGTCAGAGAACTGCAAAATGTTGTACGCGGGGCAGTGCTGTTCTGTCCCGATGAAGTTATAACCAGCAATTATCTACGTAAACCTGAAGGGACAGGCTTTTTTTCCGGCAAACTAAATACCGGCCAAAAGACGGGGATTGAAGCGTATAAAGAGGCCAAAGAACAGGCCATTTCTTCATTTACCAGAAGTTATGTCACCATGCTTCTTAAAGAAACAGGAGGTAACGTCTCCAGAGCCGCTGAGGTTTCGGGGCTAACCAGGGCCGCCCTCCAGAAAATCATGCGAAGGCATACTATTCTATCCAGTGATTATAGAAATTCTTCCCCTTGATCTTTTCAGGTTTTCCTTCCACTTGAACCCCTTCATAATGGTTTATTACACCTTGACACTATCTATAACCAAAAGACACAGTCTATGTATTGTTATTGCATTTCGCAGCGAGAATGGGTTTTCTGCCTGCACCGTAGAACGTGGAAGAAAGAAGAGACTTAATGTTTATTTGAAAGTGGGTCCTTGATGCTTTAACTTTCGGGACATTTTTATTCTTCGTTGTGGCTGCGTCCTTAAAATTTTGTCCAGCCAACCTGGTTACGCAAAGAACAAAAAAAAATGAAGACTTCGGCTGAAATTATCATCATTGGCGCAGGTCCGGGCGGTCTGGCCTGTGCCAAAAAACTTGCTGAAAACGGACGGGATGTTCTTGTCCTTGAGAGAAAGGACCGTATCGGCCCCAAGATCTGTGCCGGTGGCATCACCTGGAATGGATTACTCTGCCATGTGCCGGAAGAGTTACTGGAACGTACTTTTTATGATCAATATATTTTTTCCAATCTGCAGCATATCCGATTGAGAGAAAAAAAGCCTATGGTAGCCACCATTAACAGAAAAAACCTTGGCAGGTGGATGGCAAGGGCGGCAAAACATGCAGGGGCTACCCTGACAATCGGATCCACAGTTAAAAAAATTACCAACCGTAATATTCTGGTCAAGGGGCCTGACGGGAATGTCCATGATATATCCTACCGTTATCTCATTGGTGCCGATGGTGCAACTTCCATGGTGCGCAGGTTCCTTGGAATACCGACGAAAAAAATGGGCATCGGCATCAATTACATTATTGACGAACAATACCAAAAAATGGAGTGGCACCTGAACAGCAAACTCTTTGGATCAGGGTATGGCTGGATATTTCCGCACCGGCAGACCCTATCCATTGGCGCGTTTACCGATCAACGGAACCTGTCCGCTGCTGTGCTGAAAAAACGACTTTTGACCTGGGCGAAAACCAGGGGATATGACCTGTCCGGAAAAAAGGCGGCCGCGGCTTTGGTCAATTCCGATTTTCAGGGTTGTTTTTTTAACAATATATATCTGATAGGTGATGCGGCTGGTCTTGCCTCGGGTCTGACCGGCGAGGGCATTTATCCTGCAATTATTTCCGGAGAAGCCGTGGCAAAAAAAATTATTGACCCTGCCTATCCTGCCGACGAAATATTTGCCATGAAAAAAAAACAACAACAGCATTATAAGGTTATACAACTTGCAGCAAAGTACCCCTTGCTCAGCAGTCTGCTCATGGAATGGCTCGTTGTTCTGCTGCGCATAAAAATCCTTGATTTTCATATCCTGGAAATGGCAGAGTGACATCCTGGATTCCACAGCGTTCTCATAACTTGCCCCTTGTAGTCAGGGTAACTTAATAATGCGACATAAAATTTAAGACAAGAACATATCCATGCAAAAAACTAAAAAAACATTCGTTTACAACCTTCTCTTTCTTGCTGTCTGCGCCGGACTTTTCCTCTTCCTCTGGAATGCGCCTCCGGAAACGACCGCCCACCTGCCAAATAACGATGACCACGCGCAATTTATGACCATGAAAAAGAAAGAGGCGGAACGACACTGTAACAAATGCCATGCCAAAGATGCAATGGCCCCGCTGCCCAAAGACCATCCCCCAAAATACCGGTGCCTGTTTTGCCATAAACGAATCAAGGAGAAAGAATAATGTGGAAGATTAAAGATGTGTACTATATATCTGATTCAACAGCATTATTAACAGAAGAAATGGGCAGGTCGTTGCTTTGTCAATTTCCGGAGATCAATTTTAACGAAGAAAAAATTCCCTTTATCCGTACAGTAAACGATGCTCAAAAAGCGCTTAAAAAAATTCTCAAGCGGTCAAGCGTTCTGCAGCCTCTGCTTTTCTGCACCATCATGGACAAGGAAGTTAGATCGGTCTTTGATGTGGCCGAGGTTGAAATACTTGACCTGTATGCCGGTTTTCTCAACACCTTGGAAATGGCGCTTGAGGCAAAGGCGCTTCGGGAACCCGGCTATTTCAGACATGGTGATTCATCACAAAGTGACCAGCGGGTTGAGGCAATCCATTACTCCATTGAACATGATGACGGAAAAAATACCAGGGGCTATAGTGAGGCGGACATAATCCTGATCGGGGTATCAAGGTCCGGCAAGACTCCGGTCAGCGTCTATCTTGCTACCCATATGGGTTTTAAAGCCGCAAATTTTCCCCTCACCTCTGATCACTTAAGCAACTACGAGCTACCCGTCGATATTGTCCGCAATCGCCAGTATACCATAGGCCTGACCACTTCCCCTCGGTATCTCCATAAAATCAGGGAAAAACGTTATGCGGGCAGCAGCTACGCAAAACTGTCCACCTGTGCCGATGAAATTCATCAGGCAGAGCAGCTTTGCCTGCAACATTCAATCAAAACATTAAATACCGAAGGAAAATCCATTGAGGAAATTGCCGTCCAGGCTACCCAGTTGCTCGGACTATCGAAAAAACGACGAAAAGGATACAATCCGTGACTACCTTACCCTCACCCACCATCAATGATATCTACAAGGCAAGACCCAATGTGTATCGACATCTTCGCCCTACTCCTCTGTATCATTACCGAGGTTTAAGTGAGCTTGTGGGTGGTGAAATTTTTCTCAAGCATGAAAACCATCAGCCGGTTGGTGCGTTTAAGGTCCGGGGCGGATTAAATCTTGTTGCCAACCTTGACAACAGACAAAAAAGGGGCGGCCTGTTTACCGCCTCAACAGGCAATCACGGTCAGTCAATCGCCTTTGCGGCCAGGGCTCATGGAATTAAAGCAACAATTGCAGTTCCCGAAGGAGCAAATCCCGGCAAGGTGTCGGCCATGCGTGGGCTTGGCGCAGAAGTGGTCTTTCATGGCACGGATTTTGACGCTGCCCGACTGTGGATTACCGAATTGGCCCGCGAGCGTGGCGGCACTTTTGTCGGGCCGACCGATGAGCCGCTCATTCATGGTGTCGGCACCTACGCGTTGGAAATTTTAGAAGATCACCCCGATGTCGACAGTATTATTGTCCCGGTCGGGGCCGGCAGCGGGGTCTGCGGGACGGCCATTGTTGCAAAATCAATCAACCCGAAAATTCAGATTATCGGTGTGCAGTCCGCCCAGGCCCCGACAATGCAGCATAGCTGGCAACAGGGCCAGCCTGTTGAAGCCCAGATGAAGACCATAGCCGAAGGACTTGCCACCAGAATACCCTTTGCCAATACCCAGGCCATCATGGCCAGGTATCTTGATGATTTTGTTCTGGTTGAGGACAAGGCTCTGGAGGAGGCGGTACGGTTATTGATCATGCATAGCCATAATCTGGTGGAAGAAGCCGGTGCGGCTCCCTTGGCAGCAGCCCTGAATTTAAAAAAACAGCTTGTCGGTAAAAAAATCGTGCTGGTGGTCAGCGGCGGCAATCTTTCCGTAGAACGCCTCGCCCATATCCTGCTCGACTAAGGGTTCGGTCAAAAATAAAAAAGAATATTCTTACCGAATTTGACCTATGCCAGCAATTAAGCTAAGATGGCACTTCAAAAAAACAAAGCCCTTGGGGCATTACTCCTGCTTTTCATTTTCTCGCTTTATTGTTCTGCCTGCAGGAATCAGAAATCTGAAACGGAGAACATTATGAAACCAAACATCCTGGACCGACCGGATATTCTCCAAGTCCTGTTTCATCCCAGGACCATAACTCGAACACCACTGCCTCGAAAAGCCCGGGATATCGATATTAAAATTACTCCGGAAGTCACCATTGGCTGCCGTATGTTCATGGCCGGCAAAGAGGCACCCATAATCATTTTTTTCCACGGCAACGGTGAGATTGTCGCAGACTATGATACTATTGGACCTTTTTACCAGCAACTGGACCTGAACTTTCTCATCACTGATTTTCGTGGATATGGCTGGAGTACCGGCTCCCCTGCCGCTTCCACCCTGCTTGCCGATGCCCGTATCCTCTATGAACAGCTTAAAAAACGTCTCCGTGTTTCCGGCAATAACGGTTCAATATTTATCATGGGACGCTCCCTTGGCTGCACATGCGCCATAGACCTGGCCGCGCTCCATAATGACGAAATCCATGGCTTGATCATAGATTCCGGGTTTGCCGAAACCATACCCCTTGCCCGCTCCTTAGGCCTTGATCCGGAGCGATTAGGCATTACCGAGGAATCGGCCTTTAATAATAGCGGCAAAATAGCTACTGTTACCAAACCCACCTTTCTTCTTCATGGCCGTGAGGATCAGCTGATTCCACTTGTCGAAGGAGAGAAACTCATGGTTGCAAGTGGTGCCCGGTCAAAGGAATTCCAGGTTATACCCGGGGCCGATCACAATTCTCTCATTGCTGTCGGCGGCATGCTTTACTTTCAGGCTATCAAAAAATTTATCGACAAAGTTGAAGGTGTGAGCGACTGGCGGCGCCGGCGCAAGGCATTTAAGGATGGGCGACAAAAAAAACAAGAGGATACGAATGGCCGGTAAACGCACCGATTATCTTTCCTGGGATGAATATTTCATGGCCGTTGCCCTGCTCTCCGGTCTGCGATCAAAAGATCCCAACACCCAGGTCGGTGCCTGTGTGGCTAATTCACAGAACAAGATTGTCGGGGTTGGCTATAATGGTTTTCCCTGGGGCTGCTCCGATGACGATCTCCCCTGGTCCAGGGAGGGCAGTTTTTTAGACACCAAATATCCCTATGTCTGCCACGCTGAACTCAATGCCGTACTCAACACGATTTCCTATGACCTTCGTGACTGTCGTATCTATGTTGCCCTGTTTCCATGCAATGAATGCACCAAGGTAATTATACAGTCCGGTATTCGGGAAATTGTCTATCTCTCTGACAAATACAAAGAAACAGACTCGGTTCGCGCTTCAAAAATCATGCTGGAGAAATCAAATACTACCTTTCGGCAATTCCGGCCGGAACGTAACTCTATCCGGCTCAACTTCGCCGGGCCGACGAACAATAGCTGATGTGATGGATCCTTTACCCACTTGTACCATTCGTGACGCCTACATTGAATTGTATAAAATTTTGAAGATCGAGAATATGGTTGCAAGCGGTGGTGAGGCCAAGTATCTCATCAGCAAGGGACTTGTTCTGGTAAACGGTGAAGTGGAAACCAGGAAACGCCGCAAAACAGTGCCGGGAGACATTGTGGAATATAACGGCGAACAAATACTCATTACCAGTAAACCATAAAAAGAGACCTCCTGTTAAAATAGCAGCTTTTGCTGTGCCTCTTCATACCTTGCCCTGGTTTTTTCCAGTATTTCAGGGGAAAGTGGTGGTGGTGGCGGTTGCTTGTTCCAGTCAAGGGAGGAGAGATAATCCCGCAGGAACTGCTTATCAAAACTGGGCTGTCCTTTACCCGGACTGTAGGCATCAAGCGGCCAGAACCGTGAGGAGTCAGGGGTCAGCACCTCATCAATCAAAATGAGTTCCCCTCCATCCAGACCAAGTTCAAACTTGGTATCAGCGATAATAATTCCCTTGCCAAGGGCATAATCCGCCGCCTTTTTATACAGAGCGAGACTGATTTGCTCCATCTTCTCCGTCAATTCCCTGCCGACAATCTCCTTCATTCGATCCAGTGAAATATTTTCGTCATGGAGCCCCTGTTCCGCTTTGGTTGAGGGTGTAAAAAGCGGTTGCGGAAACTTGTCTGATTCCTGCAGTCCCTTTGGAAGCTCAAATCCGCACACTGTAGTATTTCTTTGATAGGCCGCCCAGAAGGAACCGGAGATATAGCCGCGGACAATACATTCTATGGGCTGGACCCTGGTCTTTCTCACCAGCATGGAACGCCCTTCAAGCTGATCACGGTACTGATGACAGACTTCAGGGTATTCGTTCACCTCAGAGGAAAGAAGATGGTTGGCAACGATATCACCAAGCAAATTGAACCAGAACAGAGAAATTCTGGTTAATATTTTCCCTTTTCCCGGAATAGGATCATCCATGACCACGTCATAGGCTGATATCCTGTCGGTGGCAATCATGAGCAGTTTATCATCATGGCCGGGTACTGCATACATATCACGGACTTTACCACGGTGCAGCAGATTGAGATCAGGGCACTTGGTACGAATAACAGCGTTGATCACGGCAAAAGCCTCCTAAACAAGAATTCGAGATCCGGGAAGAGCGTCCCGGATCTCAGACAATAGAACGGACTACAGATTCAGTTCTTTTTTTACAGCCTCAATAACCGCATCACTGGTTACTGCCTCAACGGAAAGAAGCAATCCTTCCTTTTCATAAAAACCAATCAGAGGAGCGGTTTTTTCATTATAAGTGGCAAGACGGTGACTGATGGCTTCTTCGGTCTCATCTTCACGCTGGACAACCCTGGACCCGCATTTATCACAAAGACCTTCCTGCTTGGGTGGGTTTGATTTTACATTGTAAATAGCCTGACAGTCGGGATTTTCACATGTCCTGCGGGTACAAAGCCGATCAAGAATGATGTCCTTGGGCACATCGATATTCACCGCCTTATCAAGGGTAATACCCAACTTGGTTAAAAGGTTTTTCAATGCCTCGGCCTGGGGAATGGTGCGAGGAAAACCGTCAAGGAGGAACCCCTTTTCACAATCAGGTTCCTGCAAACGTTTCTCCATAATACCCATGATTAATGAATCCGGGACCAGATCACCTCGTTTCATATATCCTTCAGCCTCTTTACCTAATTCTGAACCGGCTTGAACAGCACCACGAAGGATATCTCCCGTGGAAATCTGCACGGACCCGTCAATGGCGGTCAACAGTTTAGCTACAGTTCCTTTGCCTGCGCCGGGCGCGCCGAGTAAAATCAATTTCATTCTTTTCTCCTCATATTTTTTTCAAGGTGGCCTTTAAAAGAATTCGCTCAAGAACTTTAAACTATATCCCATTTAAAAAAGAGTTGGTAGCCAAAAATGCGTTCTACAGAAAGCTCACGCTATGGATAGAGACTCTTTTTCATCCCTTGACAAGAACCAAACGGACCTTATTTTTTGGGCAGTATGCAGGGTGCTTCTCTGAAAATTACAGAGGGGCAGAGTAAAAAAGTAAAAGAATACCTGAAAGGAGGATATTATGGCACTGATACGATTTGCGGAACGGCCCCATTTCAGGAATCCATGGGCTGAATTTGAACGCATCCGGCAAGGACTCGATGAGCTGTCTCAAAACCTGGTCAGTGAAGGAAAATCACATATGCAGGCCACGGTCTATCCACCGTTAAACATGTATGAAACCAAAGATGCTCTGATTCTTAAAGCCGAACTTCCAGGTGTCAAGGCGGAAGATCTCGAAATCTCCGTTGAAGGAGATACACTGAGTATGCAGGGAACACGTAAGCGTAACCAGGCAAAGGAAAATATTTCTTATCATCGTCGGGAGATTGAAACAGGAAACTTCAGTCGCGCTCTTGCCCTCCCTACCAAAATTGACCTTGACAATATAATGGCCGGACTCTCAAACGGTATTCTGACAATAACTCTGCAAAAGGCTGATGAGGTCAAACCGAGACAGGTAAAGATTACCACTGATCACTGACCGGCTACCGGCATGTTTTCTTGACTTCTTAGATAGTATGGCCATATTGACAAGGGATAAAAGGAGGACGCCATGAGAGAAAAGGAACTTCAGGTACAGGAAAAACAGATGGTCCAACAGGACAGCGAAACAACTAAACCGGAAAAGTATTTTATTCCGGCCGTAGATATTTTTGAGGATGAGGAAAAGGTAACTGTCATGGCTGAGATGCCGGGAGTAAAAAATACCGGTGTGGATGTCTCTCTCGAAGACGATGTGCTGACCATACGGGGTAATCGGGAGGAAGTGACCCTGGAAGGGCGTCCGCTTCTGCAGGAATATGAAAGCGGCAGTTATCTTCGGCGCTTTACAGTGGCCGAGACCATTGATCAGGACAATATCCGGGCCGCCATGACCAATGGCCTGCTCAAAGTTGAGCTGCCCAAAGCAGCTCCGGCACAGCCTCGCAAAATTGAGGTACAGGCCGGTTAAGGTGATCTAATCACCCAACTCGATTTCCTGTCGTTGTAATTTTTTCCCGCCGGCCCATATGCGGCAGGCGGGATTTGTATATTCCATAAGTTTTGCCGTCAACGAACCAATCATAATTTTTGAGTTAATGACAACCGGTATTCGGCAACTATCATCGGTCAGCCAGAAAATCGTGTCCCCATCCTTATCATAAAGTCCCTTAAAATCCATTTTCGGCATCACCTTCAACGTGTCTACCTCACCGAACAATGTCCTTCTTATTTTTTCGCGACCAAGCAGAACAACCGCAACCTCATGACGTTTTTCATCAACAAAAGTGGGCACAATCTGCTGCCCTTGCTGAAAATTCAAAGCCCGGGTAATAAAAAATGAGGAAAATTCATTATAGACAGTCCCGGCAATGGAATATTCTTTAACTTTTCCCTCGTTTTTACGGTAACTGACCTTCAGGTTCTGCTGGTCATAGACAGTCAGCCGGTGGGTTGTGGCAGACCCGTGTCCCTCTTTCTGCAACACTTCATAACGATAAGGCAACATCAGCGGCCCGAGGACAAGAGTGGTAAAGATGTCATCCACAGGGTAAAAAAGACGAAACAGGCCATAATCCTTTACCGTGGCCTTTATAACAAAGCCTTGACTGTTCTCGGCCTTTTCAACTGTAAGAAAAAGATCGCCGATCTTAATACCGCCTGACCATGAAACCGAGAAATGCATAAATTCATGACCGGAAAATATGGTTGCCATTATATTGTTGTCAACCCGTACCGGTACTATCACCGTATCGTCAGCATACAGAGGATATGGAGGCAACAGGATAAAAAGAACAACCACCAAATACAGAAACATTATATCTCCACTTTTCACAAAAGGCCTTGCATTTATAAACAAAAAAAGGGGTGCCTTGAAAAAATATATTTTCAAGGCACCCTCAATAAAAAACGAAAAACGCAGCCATTTAAAATAAAAGTATCCTCAGAATGCAATAATCATGCTTATGGAATACTATACAGAACGATTCGGCTCCTCCTCCACTTCAATTTCTTCCCAGCCGGTAACCATGGCTTTAAAATGAGCCGAGACAGTCTCACCGGTTGTGGCGAGATAGACGTGAATGATAAGAAACCCAAGAAAGGCAAACGCGCCAATGGTATGAAGCAGGGCAACAGTGCTTATCTCCATGGAGGTTCCGAGTTGACTGGAATACAGATACAGAAGTCCGGTAATCACCTGGAAAGGGAAAAGCACCACTTTCAGCAAAAAATAAGCGATCCGCTGAAGTGGATTGAGCTTCCTGTCCACATCTTTTTTTATCGGGTGTTCGCATCCCTTGAAAATATCACGTGAGTAATAGCAGACTACTTCCGCGGCCTTCTCAAGGGTGGGCGTGTACTGTTTCCATTGACCGGTCGTGAAATGCCAGAAAATGGCAAAGGCAGTCAGGCCCAAAAGCAACCAGGCGAGCTGGTTATGAAAGGTCACGGCCTTGCCAAAAGAAATAATATTCAGGCTGCCATGAATGGTAAATCCGGTAATCAGCAACAGGATGATCAGTAATGCCTGAGCCCAGTGCCAAAATCGTTCAAAGCGGGTGTAAAATAGCTTTCGCTCTTTCATAATTACTTCCTCCCCTTTGAGGTTATGAATCGTACAGCCCCATGCAAGCCAACAAGTACGAGTAACGCCAAGCAAGACAGCCAGCCGATCCGGTCAATATTGATACTACGATCCCGGCCCGGCATATAAAAACCGGCCAGTTTTTTCAGTCTGCCGTCCCTGCTGTGACAACTTGCGCAACTCAACGCCTCTTCCTTAGGGGCAATCATATGGGCAACAGGGCGGAGGTATTCGGTTTCGATAAAACCAACCTTGCCGCTGAATTGATACCCGGCAGCTTCTTGTCCAGCTGCTACGGATTTCTGCCAGTCAAAGTCCTTCCAGTAGGCACCTGATCCCTTGGGCCCAAAAAGCTTTGGAACAACCAGGGTTTTGTTACCGGCATCGTAAACCTGCTTGCCTCGAAGCATCTTAAACGGAGTGATTCGAGATTTGGGATCATTCCGGTCACCATGAAGAATGGTCATCCGCACGGGACGGCTATCATCAATGGTATCCTTGGCAAGGACATGGGTGACAACACCATTGAACCAGTTGTACTCGGGCACAACGTTTTTTGCCCAACCAAGATCCCCCTTTTTCGTATGATAGGAAACCTTACCCAGTTTATCCTTCTTGACAATAAACTTGTGGTCCTCTTTAAATTTGCCGGCCGTTGACCAATCCCACCAGACAAGCGTCGGTTTTTTCTTCGCAAACACAGGAACATGGCAGGTCTCACAGGCAACCCTGGCGGTATGATCATTGAGTTTGGGTGTATTATTGTGTGGATGCAGGCCATGGCACGATTCACAGGCAATCCGCGAGGGATTGTCCATGGGCATGGCCAGTTTATGATTTTTTGTGGCCGGCATGGAATAAAAACGACCCTCAATCTGATGTCCGTTTGAGGTATGGCACTTCGTACAGGAAAAATTCAATCCCTTGGCATCCATATGGACATCAAGTCCATGATCGGGTTTGATTAAAGAGGAATCAAGATCACCATGCTTGACGCCGTCACCACCCCCACCTTTAAAATGACAAGCCCCGCATGTAGCCCTGGAACTTGCACCGACATGCAAGGCAACCTTTTTCAGGTTAACCGGCTTAAAGACTTTTTTTCCGAATTTTTTTTCTTTATAGGGTGGATTTCCGCAACTTGTCGGAAACTTTTTATAAGTGCCCGTCGTATCATGACAGATCAGACAGTCTATATTCTCTTCCGAAGAAAAATCAAAGGAATCATCTTTCCATCCATATCCTGCGTGGCAGCTGGTGCACCTGCACCAGTTCGATTGAACAGCAATTCAGAAATTGTTGAGAACGTTTTTCTTGCCGACCCCCTTTTGAACTCCGCCTGTGGACTCCCAGGTCCAGTGATAGGTTTTATGGAACTGTTTGCCGGCCTCGTTATGACAACTCAGACAGGCCTTAGTGACCTCCTGGCCAGTTGCAAACTCCTGATCAAGCGCTTTAAATTTGGAATGGTCCGCCGTTGAAATATGTTTTGAACTCAGTGTATTCCGAGAGGCCGAACCGTCCATACTGACGGTATCCTTTGCGCCAACTGCCCCGACCTGCCCTGCCGACATGAATAAGCAGGTACCTGCCAGCAGCATGAACCACTTAACTTTAGATTGCCGGCTATTCATCATCAAACCCTCCTTGTGTTATCCTTCCGGGTTTCGACCGGGCAACTTCACCGACAGACCCCGAAAGGTTTTGTTCATTTGAACACAACATAAGGTTGTATCAGGCGATTTGTCAACTCTCTTTTACAGAAATATCATGGTAAAAAATCACCGGGGTCTGTTGAACCATCAGACCCGATCAATGATTGACCGGACCGTATCCTCCGAATCATATTTTGTAATATCCACGGTACCAGTCAACAAAATTCTTCACTCCCTCTTCGATAGTGGTCGCCGGCTTAAAATCGATCTCCCGGACAAGATCGGAGACATCGGCATAGGTTGCCGGCACATCACCATCCTGCATGGGCAGAAAATTCTTTTCCGCCTTTTTCCCGAGACAATCTTCAAGCACCTCAATATAGCGCATCAATTTTTCCTTACTGTTATTGCCGATATTATATACCCGCCAGGGACAATAACTCGAAGCCGGGTCAGGAGCCTCTCCGCTCCAACTGGGATTAGCCACGGGAAGGTTGTCAATAAGACGAACCACGCCTTCGACGATATCATCAATATAGGTAAAATCACGCTCCATATTGCCGTTATTAAAAACATCGATGGGCCTTCCCTCAAGAATAGCTTTTGTAAACAGAAACAGAGCCATATCCGGCCTGCCCCATGGGCCGTAAACCGTAAAAAACCGCAAACCGGTGGTGTTCAACCCAAACAAATGGCTGTAACTGTGGGCCATCAGTTCATTTGCTTTTTTTGATGCCGCATAAAGAGAAACCGGATGATCCACATTGTCGTGTACGGAAAACGGCATTTTGGTGTTCGCTCCATATACCGAACTGGAGGAAGCGTAAAGCAAGTGCTTAACCCTGGTATGACGGCAGCCTTCAAGGACATTAACAAAACCGACCAGATTGGTATCCACATACGAATGCGGGTTAATCAGTGAGTAACGTACACCTGCTTGAGCCGCAAGGTTGACCACGCCGTCAAACTGCTCTTTTTCAAAGAGCTTAGCCATTTTTTCCCGGTCAGCCATATCAAACTCAGCATGGGTAAAACCTTCATACACGAGCAGTTCGGCAAGCCGTGCCTTTTTTAATTCCGGATCATAATAGTTGTTAAGATTATCAAGACCGACAACTGTTCTTCCATCATCAAGAAGCCGTTTTGATAAATTATGTCCTATAAAACCGGCTGCCCCGGTGATTAATATTTTTTTCATCAATTTTTTCCTTTCAGAACCTGATTAACCATTTTCAGCCATTGGAAAAAGGGATCATCCGATTATAATAATATGTGTTAACAGCTAAAATAAAAAAAATTCCAACCAAGGCGAACTAATCGTCAAAATCACCTGCCGGGCCTTTATCGGAATCGAGTTCCGTCGCCCGCACATGGATTTTTTCCCTGGTCCACTCTTCAGGAGATTCAATCCGTCCGGTTTTGGGTCCCATATCGTAGGAACCGGCATCAAGTATTGCCTCAACACCGTATCTTGCAGTATCTCCGGCATTGAAGACCTCAACCAGCATGGTATAAACAAAATCCTCGACCCGCCTTGTCATACGCTCACGGATGGCTGCCGGTTGACCCATAATTCTGTTTTCAAAAACAATGTTAAGCTTTTTATAGTTACCTCCGGAAAGGCCATGCTCTTGTGCATAGTTCTTCATTTCCTGCCAGAGTTCTTCGGACACTCCTTCTCCAGGGACCTTGATAAATTCACCTTTATCATCAAGAACGGCATTTCCGTAATCATTTACCCGTACTCCCCAGGATATCATCTGCAGGGCAGTAGCCACATTGGCCTTGGTTGTCTTGGTTTTTGCAGCAATGGCGCGAAGCCGGTCGGAATTATTCCCCGAAGTCCCGTGCTGTGCCCCTGAAAGAGCAAATCCGGCCAGAACATCATGGATTTCCGTGGTCAGTTCTACTTGAATCCCCTGGGCCGAGGCCTCGATACCGTGGGTGGTTCCGTTATTTAAGGCGATCCAGTCCGGAAAAATATTATAGGCGTTCAGTCCCCTTATGATAAACAGGGCCTCATCCTTGGTCGAAAGACCATATTTTCCTTTTATTTCACCAACTTCTGTTTCATGTCCTGCCCAAGAGGGAACATACCTGGCAAGCTCAATGGATGCCAGCAGGTTATCCTCATCAACCATATGCGAGGCATCAATGGCTATAGAGGTCATCCCGGCATCAAAAAGAGAGGGTATTTCCTGTTTTGCAAAAGGAACATCTTCTGGATTTTTGATGCCATAGTGATCGGCATGGATGGCGACAGGAACAGTAATGCCAAGCTCATTGCAGATTGCATCCACCTGGCGGGCAATATTCCAGTAATTTGTAGCACAGTACGCCGAGGCTCCTCCTTCTGAACGGGCAATCTCAATGATAAGAGCAGCGCGGGCACGCTGGGCTGCGCGTAAAGCTCCACGGATCACAAGATGATTCCTGCCGTTGGCAGCCATTGTCATGGCCTTACCCTTGCCAATCAGGGCACGATCAATCACCTTGCCGCTGACAAGCAGTGCTCTGGAATGAGGAAACAACGAGGTAATGTTGGGGGGACGTCCAATTTCCAGTGCGCGAAAAAAATCTACAGCGTATGACATGATATTCCTCCTGTTACTTGGCACCTCTGTAATTGACTGACATACAGTCATCGATACAACCACGTATTCCGGGTCGGCCTCGACGATCTCAAGGCATTATAGTAATGCGAATTGACCATATGACGATTACAGGGTTTAGGTGATACTTCGAACCACCGTTAATCAGGGGTCCGTTTTTTCTTTTTCCTCAAAACCAAAAAACGTAGTTCTTGCAAAAATGGAAACTGCAACAATACTTACTTCATATAAAATAATCAGCGGCGCAGCCATAAGGAACTGATTAACCACATCCGGTGTCGGGGTCAGAATAGCAGCTATAATAAAGGAGATAAGGATAGCATATTTTCTGTATTTTTTTAAAAACGGACTATTGACAATCCCCATTTTGGCTAAAAAGACCATGAGAACCGGCAATTCAAAAACAACACCAAAAGCGATGAGAAGTCGAAGTGCCAGGGAAAAATATTCACTGACTCCCGGCATGGGATCAAGTATTTCACTGGAATATCCAACAAGGAATCGAAAGGCCGGTGGAAAAACCACAAAATAACCGAATGCCGCCCCGCCAAGGAAACAGATAGTGGAAACAAGAGTGAAGGGAAACAGAAGCCGCTTTTCATGCTGATAAAGCCCAGGGGCAATAAAACGCCAGATTTGAAGAAAAATAACTGGGGCAGCAAAAAGAATTCCACATACAAGGGCAAGTTTTAGATAAAAAAAAACCCTTCCTGGTACGAGATAAAGATGAGATTTTTCCCCTCGGGAAGCACCTTGATTAGAGGGCGAAAAAACCAATCGGCTATAGGCCGGATAAATCCGTAGGCCACGGCAAAACCGACAGCCACAGCAGCAAGAGAATATATGAGACAGGAGCGCAATTCGGTAAGATGTTCGGTCAGGCTCTGTTTATCCATAAGGGAAGTATTGTCCATGGGATAGGCTTTGGCGCGTATTTTTCAATCTCGTTTTTATACAAGTGTACAATTGCACTTAATGTACCCTATTCCATTGCCATTGTAAACGGCTTAGCGTTATGCATGCGGGTAAATATTTGACTCTTTTCTTTTCAGCAGATAAACTAAAGCAGTTCACCTTTTAAAGTATTTACAGACTGTTTCCCCTTGACCATGCAGACGATTCTTGTTGTTGATGACGAACTCAGTATGCGTGAATTTCTCACGATTTTACTTGAGAAAGAAGGCTACCGCATTCTGACTGCCGCCAACGGCGCCGAGGCTCTGGAACTCGCCGGCAGCAATACCCTTGATCTCGTTGTCTCGGATATCCGCATGCCCGGCATGGGCGGCCTGGAACTTCTGTCCGCACTCAAAAGCAAAAACAATACCCTGCCGGTCATCATGATCACCGCTTTTGCCTCTCCTGACGACGCCGTTACCGCCATGAAAAACGGTGCGTTTGATTATATTACCAAGCCCTTTAATGTCGATGAGATTAAAGAGGTCATTGCATCCGCAACTTCCAAAACTCCTGACCCTCTTCCTGCCGCCTCCAGGGATGATTTTCCCGAGATAATCGGCCGGGGATCAGAGATGGTCAAAATATTCGACCTGATTAAACGCATTGCGCCAACGCCGGCCAACGTTTTGATTTACGGTGAATCCGGAACCGGCAAGGAGCTGGTCGCAAAAGCTATCCATCGACACTCACGAGTTGTTGACCATCCCTTTATTCCCATTACCTGCAGCGCGATTCCTGAAAGTCTGCTCGAGAGTGAACTTTTCGGACACATGAAAGGCTCGTTCACTGGAGCCATTAACAATAAGGCCGGTCTTTTTCAACAGGCTGATGGCGGCACAGCCTTTTTAGACGAAATCGGCGAACTGACCCCCATTATTCAAACCAAACTTTTACGGGTACTGCAAGAACGTGAATTCATGCCGGTTGGTTCAACCAAAACAAAACAGATCAATGTACGCATCATTGCCGCAACCAATAGAAACCTTGAAGATGAGATTATTCAGGAAAACTTTCGAGAGGACCTCTATTATCGCCTTGCCGTTGTTCCCATCCGGGTGCCGCCGTTACGTGAACGAAAAGAAGATGTACCGTTGCTTGTGGAACATTTTCTTGAAAAGTATTCAAAAATCATGGGAAAAAAAGTGCAAACTATCTCGTCCTATGGGCTTGAGGTACTGATGGAGTATGATTTCCCCGGTAATGTGCGTGAGCTGGAAAATATCATTGAACGCGGTGTGGCCCTTGAATCTTCAAATATTATTCTCCCGGAAAGTCTTATCCTCTCGTTGCACAAACAAAACAAGTCCCCTGAAAAACAAAATAACAGGCCTCTCTTTACTGCGGCCGAGGATGAACAGGAACTCTTTGAACGTGGAATGGAAGAGGTGCTTTTGAGTGTTGAAAAGGAAATGATCAAACATGCCCTGAAAAAGGCCGGAAATTCAAAAATGCGCGCTGCTGATCTGTTAAGAATAAGCTTCAGATCTCTTCGCTATAAAACAAAAAAATACAACATAGATTAACCGTGGCCTCTGATAATAAACACCCGCACAAGCATGGAACCAAAGCCGGTCGTCTCCTGCGGGCATTAGCCCCGATATCGAGCAACAACGATCAATTTCGCCGCCACATCCTCTGGCTGCTCCTGATCCGTGTTATTTTTTTCACGCTGCTGATAGGCGTTACGGTTGTCTTAGGCTCACTCGGCACCCAGGTTATCCTGCCGTCGGACACGGTGATCCTGGCCTTTCTCTCCATACTCTTTATTTTTTCAGTCGGTTCATCGGCAACGGTGCAGAAAAGTGACCTGCATTTGAAACGATTCAGTTTGATCCAGTTCCTCAGTGATACAGTCTTTGCCGCTCTTCTCGTCTACGGAACCGGCTGCAGCCAGTCCATTTTTACGCCGGTCTTTATCATGCCTGTAATCGCAGGCGGTTTAATCATGTATCGTATTGGTGGGTTTATGTCTGCCGCCGCGGCAACGCTACTGTATGGGATCGTGCTTTTCCTTGAGTACATGGGGATTGTTCCCGGCTACATGACCAGTGCCGGTTATATTCCCGTTCATGACCTGCTTAAATCCACCAATCTTTTTGCCATCTACGGGGTAACTTTTTTCATAACAGCATTGCTCAGTGGGACACTGGCCGCCCGTTTACGATCAACGGAAGAAGCGCTGACCAGGACTTCCTTTGAATTTGACCGTCTTTCCCTTTTGTACAAACAGATCTTTGATGATATTGCAACAGGCATTATAACAGTGGATGAACGGGGAGAGATCACCTCCTATAATGCCGCGGCAGGACGAATTACCGGATATCCAGCCAAAGAGGTTTTGGGACACCCTATTGAAGATTTTATTCCAGGCCTCAAACTTGACCACACATTCACCCGCCTGGTTTTAGATCTCAAGAAGAAAAACGGAACCATGATTCGAGCAGGCTACTCATTTTCACGCCTCAACCTGCCAGCTCCTCCCGATGTTGCCGAAGCAGGTCATGACGACTGCAAGGTCATTACCCTGCAGGATATCAGCGCTGTTGAAAAAATGGAAAAAAGAGTCCATGAAGCTGAAAAAATGGCTGCAATCGGTGAACTCAGCGCCTCCATAGCACATGATTTCAGAAATCCGCTGGCCGCAATTTCCGGTTCCGCGCAGTTACTTGCCGTGGAAGAGGCGGGAAAAAACGGAAGAGGAAAAACGCTCAGTAATATTATTTTTCGTGAATCAAAACGAATGGCAAAAACAATTACCGAATTTTTGCAATTTGCACGGCCCGCACCCATGCAGGAAGAATGGTTTGCCCTGAAAAGGGTCGTTGATGAAACCATCACCGCATCAGATAATCTTCAGGCTGGGTATATGGATGGCACCATCCGAACTGAAATTCAGGAAAACCTTGATGTCTTTGGTGACCGCCAGCAGTTGCAGACCGTTCTCAGCCATCTGTTGGAAAACAGTCTGACATTTTCACAAAGAGAAGATGGGCCGATTACTATATCGGCCCACGAAGAAAAGAAAAATAATCAAAATACTCTCTGCCTTGAGGTGAGCGACAGGGGCCCGGGGATCAATCCCGAAATCAAACAAAAAATATTTCAGCCATTCTTTTCGACGAGAGAAAACGGCACCGGACTCGGCCTGGCCATAGTTCAACAAATCATTGAACTTCACAAGGGCAATATTGACGTAGACACCCGCCCGGGAAAAGGGTGCACTTTTCGAATTTTTCTTCCCCTGCCTTCATACGATGGTTGATGAGCTCCGGTGGATATCGGCGCCAAGAGCCTGTAACTTTTCTATCATATTTTCATACCCCCGTTCGAGATGGTAAATACGTGAAATTTCGGTGATACCGCTGGCGACAAGCCCGGCTATCACAAGAGAGGCTGACGCACGCAGGTCGGTTGCCATAACAGGGGCACCGCATATTTTTTCCAGAGAAATTCCCCGTACCACGGCGCTCGCCCCGTCTATAGTAATGTCAGCTCCCAACCGTTGCAGTTCCGCCACATGCATAAACCTGTTTTCAAAAATCGTCTCGTGAATGATAGAGGTACCTTCCGCCTGGATAACAAGCGCCATAAACTGTGCCTGCAAATCGGTTGGAAACCCGGGATAAACAAGAGTCTTCACATCAACGCTTCGCAGGCGGCATTGATTTCTCTCTACCTGTTCCGAGCAGGAAACAGTAAATGCCCCCTCCTCCTCTTCAACAGCTATTCCGGCTGACCGAAGTTTCTCGGTCAGAGCCGGAAGGTGCGTCGGATTGCACTGTTCAACCCGCACCCGTCCACCAGTAGCGGCAACGGCAATTAAATAGGTTCCGGTTTCAATCCGGTCAGGGATAATATCAATTGTTGCCGGTTGCAGGGATCGAACCCCATGAACAGTCAACCGGTCGGTGTCTTTACCTTCAATATCTGCGCCCATGGTCATGAGCATGTCAACAAGATTGCCTACCTCCGGTTCACGGGCGGCGTTTTTTATGATCGTCGTTCCCGTGGCCATAACAGATGCCATGAGCAGGTTTTCCGTACCAGTCACTGTTGGCGTATCAAAATATACGGTGCTGCCTGTCAGTACATCCTTACAACGTGCCTCTACATACCCCTGAGCAAGGATTGTCCGCACTCCGAGTTGTTCAAATCCCTTTAAATGATAATTGATCGGCCGTGCTCCAATGGCACAGCCACCCGGCAGTGAAACTCTGGCATAACCTGCACGGGTGAGCAACGGCCCAAGCACAAGAACGGAAGCCCGCATGGTCTTGACCAGTTCATACGGAGCCTCAGCACCGGAAAGCTCGCAGGTGTCAACATACACTGTTGTCCCCTCACGCCGATGTGTTGCGCCAAGGGTTTCGAGAAGCTGCAGCATGGTGCGGGTATCCCGAAGATCAGGCACGTTCCGGACAATATGTGTGCCGGCAACGAGAAGCGTTGCCGCAAGAATCGGCAGAGCAGCATTCTTAGCACCACTTATTTTAACGGTTCCATGCAGGGGTTTTCCCCCTCGTATAATTATAGTATCCATGTTTTTTATACGTTATATGCTATTCTTTTTTTCCTTGTGCAAATCGAGGCTGACCAGCATAGTCGGAAAGGATAGCCACATCAAGATATCCATTACCCTCGAGCATTTTTATAATAGCCGGCCCCTGATGCGCTCCGATTTCAAGACATAACCAACCTCCAGGCCGTAGATATTCATAACTCCCAGGGATAAGGTGTCGGTAGCAGTCAAGGCCGTCCGGACCAGCAAACAAGGCGGAAAACGGCTCGTAAACGGTAACTTCAGGATGCAGGTTATCTTTTTCAGCCTCGGCCACATAGGGCGGATTAGAGACTATAATATCGAACTGTTGCGACCGGGAAACGGCTGTAAACAGATCAGAGCAAACAAAACTTACCCTGGTTTGCAGATGATGGGCATTGATATTTGTGCTGGCTACTTTAAGTGCGGAGGGTGATGAATCTACAGCTATCACTTGACAGGAGAGTTCATCAGCCAGAACCGCGGCTATGATACCGCTGCCGGTTCCCATATCCAACACTCGTCGACAAACGTCGGGTTGCTGTCCAGCAAGGAAAAGAACCTGCTCAAGGACAAATTCCGTCTCCTGCCTCGGAATCAATACATCGGGCGTCACCAGAAAATTTCTGGACCAGAACTCGACTTCTCCAGCAATATATTGCAGGGGTTCGCAGGCAAGTCGTCTGTCAAGCATACCTTGATAGCAGACAATATCTTCTGGAGCGACTATTTTTTTGGAGGATAAAAACAAGGTGACCTTATTTAGACCAAGAGCTGCCTGTAAAAGATATTCAGCCTCAAATCGAGGACGCACGCACCCGGTATTCTGAAACACGGAGATTGCTTCTGCAAGTAGCTCGCCGACAGTCAATGTACCGGTCTTGGCAGCAAGCTCAATCATAATATTGGTCAAAACCAGGGAAGGGAGGGTTTATATGAAAGTGGGTCCTTGAGGCTTTAACTTCCGGGACATTTTTATTATTCGTTGTGGCTGAGTCCTTAAAATTTTATTCAGCTATTCTGGTTACGTGAGCAATAAACAGCCGAATACAGGAGACTGGAGCGACCAGCATCGAACCTGTTGTTACTGCAGGAGATTGAGTGCTTCAGTCTGGTAATGAGTAACCAGCGGGAGTATAACCTCATCAAGATTACCGGAAAGAATCTGTTCAAGTTTGTACAGGGTCAGGTTAATACGATGATCGGTGATTCGGCCCTGAGGAAAATTATAGGTTCGAATCCTCTCGCTTCTATCACCGCTGCCCACCTGGCTTTTACGCTCCTGGGAAATCTTATCATGCTGTTCCTGCTGAATTTGATCAAGCAGGCGCGCACGCAGGACCTGAAGTGCTTTGGCCTTGTTCTTATGCTGAGACTTTTCATCCTGGCAGGTTACCACCAATCCGGTAGGCAGGTGTGTTATTCTGACAGCGGAATCAGTGGTGTTGACAGACTGGCCACCAGGGCCGGAAGAACGGTATACATCAAATTTAAGTTCACCGGGTTCAATATGCAAGTCCACTTCTTCGGCCTCGGGAATAATTGCTACCGTCACAGCCGATGTGTGTATCCGCCCCTGGGTTTCGGTTTCGGGCACCCGTTGCACCCGGTGCACGCCGGATTCATATTTTAATCTTGAATAAACCTGATGACCGCTGATCAGAGCAATAATTTCCTTGAATCCGCCAATCCCGATGGGATTTGAACTCATGATTTCGACTTTCCAACCTTTATTTTCGGCATAACGGCTGTACATACGAAATAAATCCGCAACAAAAAGGGCAGCTTCATCTCCACCGGTACCTGCTCTTATCTCAAGCAGGGTATTTTTTTCATCATTCGGATCACGGGGCAATAAAAGAACACGAATTTCCTGTTCAAGGGCGGCTTTTCTCTCGTTAAGCTCTTCAATCTCACTGCCGGCCAGTTCAGCCAGCTCCGGATCCTCAGCCTCATTACGAAGAATATCGGTATGTTCCTTAAGGTCGTGGCAAACGGTTTGATAAGCCGTATACAATTCATCCAACCTGGCCACGTGCGCATGTTCACGCACCAGTTTCTGATACCTTTCCTGATCGCCGACAACAGCAGGATCAGACAGCTGCATTTCAAGCGTTTCACGTTTTTCAGTAATATCAGACAGGTTCGCAAACATGTAAATTGATGGTTTGGGAAGGATTCAAAACAGATTGACCAAGATGCTGAAACGTCACTATCCACGCATTGCCGGCGTCATGGCTGGATGGAAAATAAAAAAACCACATGACAACAACCGTCGTCATGTGGGGAAAAAAGGAAAATCTACTTGTCGTCTTTCTTGTTAAACTTGGCGTATTTTTTCTTAAATTTCTCAATCCGGCCTGCAGTGTCAATCAATTTCTGTTTACCGGTAAAAAAGGGGTGGCAGGCAGAACAGATTTCAACCTTCATCTCCTTGTTCACAGAGCCCAGTTCAACTTCATTGCCGCATGCGCAGACAGCTGTTATTTTATGATATTCTGGATGAATATTTGGTTTCATGGGTGTACCTCCACATATTGTCCGCCCTAAATACAGGGCCATAATTTAAATAAAAAGAGGAAATATAATCGGACTACACTAATTTTAAAAGAAAAAAAAAGTCCTACTGATTCATGGAGGCAAAAAACTCTTCATTTGACTGCGTCTGACGCATTCGATCAAGCAAAAACTCCATGGCATCGGCCGGATTCATAGAAGAAAGAATTTTACGTAAAATCCAGATCCTGTTCATCTCATCGGCGGGCAGGAGCAGGTCTTCCTTACGGGTACCGGATTTCTGCAGATCGACAGTCGGATAGATTCGTCGATTTGCCATCTTACGATCAAGGACAATTTCCATATTTCCGGTACCTTTAAATTCCTCAAAAATAACCTCATCCATGCGACTGCCGGTATCAATGAGCGCAGTGGCGAGAATCGTCAGGCTTCCTCCTTCCTCAACATTTCTGGCAGCACCAAAAAAACGTTTAGGCCTGTGCAGGGCATTTGCCTCCACCCCACCAGACAGAATTTTTCCTGAAGCAGGAGTAACGGTATTATAGGCTCGAGCAAGCCTGGTTATGGAATCAAGAAGTATAACGACATCGTTCTTATGTTCAACAAGGCGTTTAGCCTTTTCAATGACCATCTCCGCCACCTGAATGTGGCGTTGCGGAGGCTCATCAAAGGTGGAACTGACAACCTCTGCAGCGACATTGCGTTTCATGTCAGTCACTTCTTCAGGCCGCTCGTCGATCAACAGCACAATAAGCTTGATTTCCTTATGATTATGGACAATGGAATTAGCGATTTTCTGCATAAGCACTGTTTTGCCGGTCCGCGGAGGCGCCACAATCAAACCACGTTGCCCTTTGCCAAGCGGCGCGGCAATATTGAGCACGCGCATGGAATAATTATCCGACTCAAGCTCAAGATTAATCGGCTCCTCAGGATATAACGGCGTCAGATTGACAAAAGCCGTCTTGTTTCTTGCCGCCTCAGGTGGCTCAAAGTTGATACTGTCGACTTTAAGCAGCGCAAAATAACGTTCATTTTCCTTAGGGGCCCGCACTTCACCTTCTATGGTATCACCGGTGCGCAGATTAAGCCTGCGAATCTGTGAAGGAGACACATAGATATCGTCAGGCCCAGGCAGATAATTATAGTCCGGAGCCCGTAGAAATCCGAATCCATCCTGAAGGACCTCAAGCACTCCGCTCCCCCTGAGCTTCCCGGCTTCGTTTGCCTGTGCCTTTAAAATCGCAAAAATGAGCTCCTGTTTACGCATGGTACTGTATCCTTCAATCTTGAGGGATGCAGCAAGACTAACCAGTTCCTTAATTTTTTTATGTTTCAGTTCAGTCGGATTCATTGACCAGGTCTTCCTCCGGTAAGGCCATTAAAATTAAAATAAAAACTGCTTCGGAACAAAAAATCGTAAAAAACAATTCCTTGAAATCCGGCAGGCTTTATCATTACGTACAGCAACTATCCGCTGCTGATACAATATGTCAATTGCAGTTATTTATAGAATAATTACGGCAGAAAATGCCTTGAATTTGTAACACTTGAGAAAATAAAAAGGCTCAATTCTTGAGATGTATTAATGTTTATGATTTATGAAAAATCAGAGTATACAGTTGAGAACCGCCTTTGATACGATTGGATTTCTATATTGTTAAATATTTGTTTAACAGTTGCATGTCAAGTGTTTTCTGCTAAAAATAGATGGCCAACCACTTTAAATATACAGTCGCCCGAGATGTAAAATTTGCAGGCATGTATCGCTCCAAAAACCGCTATTGTCAACAACATTATCAGCTGCCATAATTTTTTCTTCAAAAAACAACTGAATTCGCAAGGCCTGATAAGCTTCTTTCCTGGTCACCCCGTCTCTAACCATAAGCCGTGCGCACCTGGTTTCCCGGTCAGCAAAAACAACTACAATTTTATCTACTTCCTGCTGCCATCCTGCCTCAAAAAGAAGTGGTATCTCAACAAGAACAACTGTATCAGCATAACGCTGAAGCTCTTTTTTCATGCATGATTTTGCCAGAGGATGCAATAAATTATCCACTGTATTACGCAAACTTTCTTCACAAAAAAGAGCCTGACGAAAAGCAGGCCGGTCCAGATGGTTACCCAATTGAAAAAAACGGGAACCGAATTGTTTTTTCAAGGCTAACCAGCCTGGCTGACCCTTGGTCAGCAACTGTCTGCAAATAGTATCAAGATTAATCAATGAAAGATCAAAAACACGTGACCAATAGTTTGCCACTCTGCTTTTACCGGAACCGATTCCTCCTGTTATGCCGATAATCATATTTCAAGAAAAACGGTCATCAAGCAGCGAGAGGACCCTTTGCATATCTTCAGGCAGAGGCGCTGTAAACTGCAGCTTTTTGTCCGAAAAAGGATGATGAAAACAGAGAGTCGATGCGTGCAGGAGTTGACGGGTAATCGGCAGGCCAACCTCGGCACGAAGAGTTCCTCCATATAAACGATCACCGGCAACAGGCGAACCAAGAGAGGCCATATGGACACGTATCTGATGAGTACGACCTGTTTCAAGATCGATTTCTGCAAAACAAAAACCTGGCCATTGCTTCAGTACCCTCCACTTGGTAGCAGCATAGCGGCCCTTATTCCAGCGGATTGCCATTTTCTTCCGGTTTACCGGATGTCGACCAATTGGAGCCACTATACGCCCGTTTTCCTGATTGAGATTCCTGAGCAAAATTGTATGATAAGTTTTGGAAACCCTGCGATTTTTAAAACTTTCCCCAAGTGTTTTCAAGGCATTTTCAGTTTTAGCAACAAGCATGATACCTGAGGTATCTTTATCCAGCCTGTGAACAATTCCAGGGCGTAAGTTATCCGTGCCGGGAAGGGAGCCGCAGTAATAAAGAAGCCCATTGGCCAGGGTCCCCTGCCTGTGACCATCACCGGGATGGACAACCAAACCCGCAGGTTTATCAATTACCAATAACGCATTGTCTTCATAAAGAATACCGAAATCTATTGGCTGGGCGAGAAGCGAAGGAGATTCCTGCCTTGGAAAACATACTGAAATATCGTCATTTTTTTTCAGCCGGTATCCGGTTTTGACGAGACGATTATTTACACGAATATCCCCTGAAAGAATCAAACGACCAAGAACAGCCCGGGAGAAATTGGAAAATTGCTGGACGAGAAAATGATCCAGACGCTGACCGGACTGCACTGGTGTAACGACAAGATGTTCAGGCAAAGTGTATATGTAGACCGCCTGCTCTTTGATGATTAACTCGAGTTAAGGCGTAAAGGATTTTAAAAGAAGGCTGCGCTGGTTAATGAAAAAGTTGTGGATTAATGAAAAAGTTCCTCAATCTGTTGTTCAATTTTTTCCTCATCAATCTTTCGTGCGAGAGAGAGTTCCTTGACCAGTAAATTTTTAGCGGTCTCCATCATCTTCCTCTCGCCATAGGAAAGCTCTTTATCCACACGCAGGATAAAAAGATCCCGCAAAACAGCGGCGACCTCGTACACGGAACCGGTTTTTATTTTTTCCATATAATCGCGGTAGCGACGGTTCCAGGTTTGTGAGCTTATTTTAATATCACGCTCTTTAAGGATTTCTATAACCTTATCCACTTCCTCGTTAGAGATAATCGCCCGAAGCCCGACATTGTCACTGTTCATCGTCGGGATCATAATAGTCATGTCATTGTCCAATATTTTCATCACATAAAAGGACTGGTCAACACCACCGATAGTCTGGGATTCAATCGCTTGAATGCGGCCGACGCCATGGGCTGGATATACGGCCATATCTCCTGCTGAAAACACTCGTTCCTCCTGTTCTCAAGGTATAGATAACAAAAGTGTACTAAAAAGCACAAATTGCCCGTTAACACATTTTATTCGTAATAAAACAACGTTAAAGAACATAGAGAATAACAAATTTTTTCAAAAAAAGCAAAAAACTCCGTTCCGCCTGTTTACAATGCCCTGTACATGGGGCTATCCCCGATTGATTTTGTTCATGCAGGTATCAATATCTTTGCTTAAAAAAAGTTCAATGGCCTGGTCCGTTTTACCAAACAGGCCAGATAGTATCTTTGTTTCCTCAAGAGTAAACCTGGCCAGTACATAACGATCAACCGGCACTCCTCTCCCCTTCTCATCTCTTGCCGGCCGACCAATACCTATTTTGATCCGGGCGAAATTACTGTTTCCTAAATGCTGAGCCAGGGAACGTATTCCATTATGGCCGCCACTTCCGCCCCTTGCCACGATCTTTACCCGTCCAAGAGAAAGATCCAGATCATCATGAAGAATTAATATATTGCTTAAAGGAATCTTGAAAAATCGAACAAAAGCAGCAACACAACGACCGGAACGATTCATATAGGTCATGGGTTTGACCAGGAATGCCGGGCGGCCGAAAAGTCGTTTTCTACAGTATCTTCCTTCAAACTTTGTGTTAAGGGGCAGACAATCCATGCGTGAGGCAAAATGATCAAGAGCCAAAAAGCCGACGTTATGTCGAGTGCCCTCATATTGCGGCTCAGGATTGCCTAATCCGACAATCAGATAATTAGATTCTGCCATGCATTCAACCAACGGTAACGAAACAGATAAACGAACCTGCTGAACTGCAACTACTTGAATAAAAAAATATCTTTTCAAGATACAAGGTGGCCATAACTCAATAACAAGCCACTGTGATCAAATAAAAAAGCCGGGAAATTCCCGGCTTTTTTAAAACAACGCCTATGAAAATTCAGGAAATTCTAAAAAAATTACTGGACGAGAACACAGGTTACCTTGGCATCATCAAGCATTTCAACTTTATCCGGCAAAGAAAGGTCACCAAAGGTCAATCCGGCCTCGCCACGATCAAGTTCCGTAATATCTGCAACAATGGTATCGGGAATATCTAACGGACAGCCATGAAGATGTACCTCATTTTTTAAAATCCGTAATTCACCACCCATATCAACGCCTCTGGCAACACCTGTAAATTGAACAGGGACAACGAAATCGAGTGCTTTGTCGATTTCTATTTCAAGAAAATCAACATGCAGGAGCTGGTCCGTGACAGGATCTTTTTGAATTTCCTGAACAAGCACTTGACGTGTACCTTTGTTATCACCCTCGATTTCAAGTGTAATCACAGCGTTACACCCATGAATAAAAAGAAGATCCTTAAAAAGCAAAGTGGCATCAAATTCCAACGCCAATGGATCCTTGCCGCCACTGTATACGACTGCCGGTGTTTTACCATTCATTCTCAGCTGCCGCATGGGTCCTTTTCCAAAAACCGTCCGTACAACTGATGGGATGGTTACCTGTAACATATCAAACCTCCTTCTTTACAGATAATTATCTGTATACAAAAATCATATTCAATAGGAATGAGTAACTCTGCAGACAAGAAATCTAAACAAAAAGATAACTAACCGAGTCCTCAGCATGTATTCTCCTAATAGCCTCTCCGAGCAATTTCCCAACGGAAAGCACTGTAATTTTTTCGCTCATCCCGGCCTTTTCGCTCAAAGGAATAGAGTTAGTCACAACAAGTGATCGTATACATGAATCATTAAGTCGCTCGATGGCAGGACCGGAAAGCACCGCATGTGAGCAACAGGCATGCACTTCACTTGCCCCGTTTTCCTTAAGTTTTGCAGCTGCTCCGCAAAGTGTTCCGGCGGTATCAACCATATCATCAAGCAGGACTGCCGTTTTCCCTTCAACATCACCAATCACATGCATGGCCTGACATTCATTGGCCCGCTCACGACGTTTATCAATAATGGCAAGACCGGCATTCAACCGTTTGGCAAAAGCCCTGGTTCGCTCAACACCGCCCGCATCAGGAGAGACCATCACTACATTATTAAAACTGTCACGAATATATTTAAGCATTATAGGAGCGGCATAGAGATGATCAACCGGAATATTGAAAAAACCTTGAATCTGTCCGGCATGAAGATCCATGCAGAGAACACGACGTGTTCCAACAGCCATGAGCATCTCGGCAACAGCCTTTGCCGTTATCGGTACCCGGGGACGAACCTTACGGTCCTGGCGTGCATATCCGTAATAGGGGAGCACAGCCGTTATCCTTCGGGCCGATGCCCTGCGAAGTGCGTCAACCATAATGAGCAATTCCATCAAGTGATCATTAACAGGAGTACAGGTAGGCTGAATGACAAAAACATCAGTTCCACGAACATTTTCACCAATTTCAACTGAAATTTCACCATCAGAAAATTGTTTTACCTCAGCGGCGGCAAGAGGCAAATCAAGATAATTACAGATCTCTTCGGCAATGGCCGGATTTGCATTACCGGAAAAAACTTTCATAATGTTGGGCATATCTGAGCCTCATATAGACCTGCCGGCCGGATAACAGGTAGCTGCCGGTCACATTGAAGGGTTAAAATAATCTCTGAAGCATGGGGCTTCATATCAATCTTATATGGCTGAGAAATATAAACAATGGCTGGGGCGGAGGGATTCGAACCCCCGAATGCAAGGATCAAAACCTTGTGTCTTACCGCTTGACGACGCCCCAAATATTTTAATAGTTTCTTTGATCACTGCTCAAAACGACTCTGCTCTTTCTGTAACGGCTTGACAAGAAACGTCTGCCTGTACATATCACGCATCCTCAGATAACAGGCATTAGCCTGCTTGAGATGAGCTCTGTCAAACACCGCAAAAACAGTCGGACCGGAACCGCTCATCAAGGCACCGGACGCACCCCCGGTAGTGAGCTGTTCCTTGATCATACATATTTCCTTGAAAAAATTTTGTGTTACCTGCTCAAGATCATTGTATAGATCACTCTTTGAAAAGGAACGCCCGATAAATGGATTTTCTATTCTCCATGCATTATTGGAATTCGAATTTGTCAGGTTAAAAATTTTTCCTTCCAATGTCAACGGTAAATTCTCGTAAACCCATTTTGTTGATACCAGAAAACCGGGATTTACTAAGAGGACACTGGCGTCGTTCAGTCCATCCGCCTCAATTAATGTCTCTCCAATACCTGTTGCCCAGGCAACCGGCCAGTCATAAATAAAAAGAGGAACGTCTGCTCCAAGTTGCACGCCAAGGTTGGCAAGTTCCTGTTTGGAGCATCCAGTTTGAAATATTTTATCAAGCCCTACAAGCACAGCTGCAGCATCACTGCTTCCACCACCAAGTCCTGCGGCAATGGGTATTTTTTTCCTGAGAACGATCCGCGCACCATAATCTTCAGGCAACCGTTCAACAAAGGTATCACCAAAGAGATGTGCTGCCCGCAAGGCAATGTTGTCCTGATTGTGTGGAAGATTACTGTCCGGACAATCAAGAGTCATTAGCCCGGGAACACGCTCTATCTCAACCCTGTCAAATAAAGCAAGCTTCTGCATGAGGCTTGCCAACAGGTGATAGCCGTCAGGCCTGCGTCCGATAACTCGAAGATACAGATTAATCTTGGCCGGTGCTCGGAGGCAAATCCTTGCATGCATGATAAAAGAACCACTATACCGAATATAAACTCAACTGCTCTCGCGGCATTGAACAAAACGCATTTTTAGTTCGTAGACAATCCGGGTTAAAAGTTCATTTTCATTACTGTCGAGATTTCCCTGTGTTTTTTTCTGCAGAAGGATCAAGGTATCAATAGCATTTTTGGCCAGATCAAAATCCGCTCTTTTTTCCCCGGATTCAGGGTGTGCGATTTCTCCAAGATGAAAAAGAGCGGAAGTGTTCAAAGACAATACCAGGGAGGAAAAAGTGACATCAGGCATAACGCACTTTCCTTCACTGTTGCGCACTTTGCCATCCGGACACCCGCATTGTTTATCCTGTTCACTCATCTTTACTCACCATTTGTTCTGGTAAAATTAAAAAAATAATCCTGTGAAAAATTATTGGTCCAAAATTTAAAATCCATTCTCATGCAGGCAATATTTTATCTAAGAACGCTTTATCAGCATAATTTCAGGACAATTTTAATGATTTTGTTGTGACTGGAGGTCTGACAACTGATTCAGCCATACTGGTTACTTATCATAGGGCGGCAATTCCAGAGCCATGGCATCATCAATATCATCAAGCTCTGTTACCTTGGCCAGTAATTCTTTTTCGACCACAGTGTCCGTGTTGAGAAGAATCACATTCTGATTCGAGGATTCTTCCCGGCCAACGGTCATTCTGGAAATATTGACGCCATTTGCACCAAGCGTTGTGCCAAGAGCCCCGATAACGCCGGGAACGTCTTTATTGTATACAAGCAGCATCGGCCCTGCCGGCAGCGCCTCAAGTCGAAAAGAGTTCAATCGGACCAGACGTGGCTCTTTTTTGCCAAACACCGTCCCTGCCAGCATATTTTCGCCCTTGTTTGTCGTCACTCTCACCCTGAGGAGATTCGTAAAATCAGCAGCCTGCTGCGTCTTGGATTCAACCACCCGAATGCCTCGTTCCTTGGCAATAAGCGGTGCGTTAACAAAGTTGACAGCGTCCTGTAAAATAGGGGTAAACAACCCTTTTAAAAAGGCAACGGACACCGGGCCGGTATCCTGTTCGGCAAGCTCTCCGGAAAATTCAAGGGTTACCTCTTCAACACTCCCCTGAGCAATCTGCATGTGCAGAGATCCGAGCATCTCACCGAGACTGATATAGGGCCCGATCTTGGCCAGAACATCATCGCTGACCGAGGGGACATTGACCGCATTTCGAACAGCACCTTTTAAGAGATAATCGGCCACCTGCTCTGCAATAGCCACGGCCACATTCTCCTGGGCCTCACTGGTGGATGCCCCAAGATGCGGCGTGCATATAAAATTTTTCAAGCCAAGAAGCGGTGTTCCTTCAAGAGTGGTCGGCTCTTTTTCATAAACATCAAGGGCTGCTCCGGCAATGCGACCCTCAGTCAGGGCATCATAAAGGGCCTGTTCATCAAGGACCCCGCCACGTGCACAGTCAATAAACATGGCGTCCTCTTTCATATTGGCAAAAAACTCGGTGGACAGAAGATGATGGGTGCCTTTTGTCAGCGGTGTATGCACGGAAATATAATCAGCCCGCCTGGCCAGTTCATTTAATTCAACCAGTTCAACACCTAATTTTTCAACAAGATCAGGGGGCATAAAGGGATCGTAAGCTATGACTTTCATGTGCAACCCCTGTGCCCTGTTGCAGACGATGGAGCCAATACGGCCGATACCGACAATGCCAAGAGTTTTTCCGGTCACCTCCCTGCCCATAAAACTCTTTTTTTCCCATTTACCGGCCTTCATAGACGCCGTGGCCTGGGGAATATTTCGAGAAAGAGACATCATCATGGCGATGGCATGTTCAGCAGCCGTGGTTGCGTTGCCATCCGGAGCATTCATGACCACTATACCTTTCTGACCGGCAGCCGGAATATCAACATTATCCAAACCGATACCGGCCCGGCCGACAACCTTCAGTTTGGTGGCTGCTTCAATAATGTCTTCCCTGACTTTGGTAGCGCTACGAATTACCAGACCATCATATTCTGGAATAATGGCCTTTAGTTCTTCTGCCGGCAGACCGGTGTTTACATCCACTTCAAGCCCTGCATCCCGTAGTATTTTCTCACCAACAGGCGCCAGGTTGTCACTGATCAAAACTTTCATCTTCTTCCCCTCAAACAAAATATGTTGCAATGTAAGCAATAATTATTGATTTTTAACTATGAAACAGGAAGTATAACGGTATTCATGTTTCCAGACAATACTAAAAACATCATTTGAGCTCGGCCAATGGTGAAAATACACCATGTCAGTCTTGCATCTTTGGTGACTTATGGCTATAGAAATCATTTTTGTATAACTTTCCAAAGAATAAACGTTTGATGGCGTCGTAAAAACTTCGATCTACTGTGTCGTGTGTCCCAGGGCGATTCTCAACATACTGCATGTAGAGATAAGATCCGCCCTGAAACACTACTCCTCGGAGTCTACACTTACCTGTATATCTTTTTTTTACTTAGCCATCTTTAAGAATTGTTCAGATTTTTTACGAGTCCGTCAACGTTTTATAAACACCTGAACTTTATAGCCGACATGGCTGGACCAATTTTCAAAATTCAAACACAATGAATCCTGAAAATCTACGAGGATGCCACCGCATTATCACCGATTTTTTAAATCACAAAAATGAGGAACAAACAACATGACTGAAGTCAGGGTCCGTTTTCCCCCCAGTCCCACCGGGTATCTTCACATTGGCGGGGCTCGCACCGCCCTTCTCAACTGGCTGTGGGCAAGAAAAAATAATGGCAAACTTATCCTGCGCATAGAGGATACCGACGCTGAACGCTCCACAAATGCGTCCATTGAAGGTATTATAGACGGCATGACCTGGCTTGGTCTTGACTGGGACGAGGGGCCTTACTTTCAAACTGAATTTTCTGAAAATCATATCCAGGCCGCCCGGCAGCTACTCGAATCCGGACATGCCTACAAATGTTTCTGTACCAAGGAAAAACTTGATAAAAAACGCGCAGCCGCCCTGGCCGCCAGGCAGGATGTGCGCTATGACGGAACCTGCCGCAACCTGAGCCCGGAACAGATCCTGGAAAAAGAAGCTCAGGGCATTCCGTCTGTGATTCGCTTCAAAGTCCCCGAAAAGACAGGCGTGGTCAGTTATGATGACAAGGTACTTGGTACCATTGAACGGGCCTATTCTGATATTGAGGATTTTGTCATTGTCCGCTCAAACGGCAAACCGCTGTATCTGCTCTGCAATGTAGTTGATGATATCCGCGATCGAATCAGTCATATCATCAGAGGCCAGGACCATATGACCAACACCACAAGGCAGGTCCTGCTTTATCAGGCCCTTGGAGCGCAGGTTCCTGTTTTTGCTCACATGCCGCTCACCCTGGACCTGCAGAAGAAAAAAATATCCAAACGCAGCCACGGCGAAATTGTTTCCGTCCAGTTTTACCGGGAAAAAGGCTTTTTACCCTGGGCACTGTGCAATTTTCTGGTATTACTTGGCTGGAACCCAGGTACGGACCAGGAAATATTCAGTCGACAGGAATTGATTGAGGCCTTTACCCTTGAGCGCATTTCCAAGGTTAATTCGATCTTTAATTACCAGAAGGGTAATGCCAAGTTTTTTACCGATCCCAAGTTGATCGCCATGAATGAACATTACCTGCGAACCATGGATATCAGCAGACTCGGTGCATTAGTCAAAAAAGAACTGATCGCCGAAAACTTATGGGATAAAACCTATGATGATGATAAACGTGACTGGTATCTTGCCACTCTGGACTTGATCCGTGACCGGTTTCACACGCTCAAGGATTTTACCTCTGCAGGCAGGGCGTATTTTTCCGATGACTATGAGATTCAGGCCAAACCTTTAAAGAAAAACATCCTCAAACATCCTGATCTCAAGACCTGGCTACCCATGTTAGGCAAGCGTCTTGCTAAGTTAACAGATTTCAATGAAGAAGAGGTAGAGCGGGTGAGTCGTGAACTGGCTGCCGAGCTGGAAATCAAGCCCGGCATTCTTATTAACGGTATGCGCACCGTGCTTACCGGTCAGTTGGCCGGTCCATCCATGTTCGCCATTCTACCCGTACTCGGCAAAGACAAGGTTGTTGCCCGGTTAGGTAACATTGACCATCTGTATAACGATTAAAACCTTATATACTTTTCCTCTTACAAAGCCATGAGCATTAAATCGACCAAAAATAAACCCGTGGATTTTATTCGCCAGATTATTGCCGAAGATTTGAAGACAGGAAAACATCAACAGGTTATTACCCGTTTTCCGCCGGAACCAAACGGATTCCTCCACATTGGTCATGCCAAATCCATCTGCTTGAATTTCGGTATTGCCCTGGAAAACGGATCAAGCTGCCACCTGCGCTTTGACGACACCAACCCCGGCAAGGAATCAACAATATATGTGGAGTCAATCAAGGAAGATGTACACTGGCTGGGGTTTGACTGGGGAAAACATCTCTACTATGCCTCTGATTATTTTGATAAACTTCACGATTTTGCCATCGAACTTATTCAAAAAGGCAAGGCGTATGTCTGCCATTTAAGCAGCGAAGAGATGCGTAACTACCGGGGTACCCTGACTGAGCCCGGCAAAGAGAGTCCATACAGAAACCGCAGTGTGGAGGAAAACCTCACCCTGTTTGCGCAAATGAAAAATGGGGAATTTGAGGAGGGAAGTTGTGCGCTGCGTGCCAAAATCGACATGGCTTCACCCAATATCATAATGCGAGACCCGGTTATTTACCGGATTATGAAAACCTCCCATCATCGCACAGGCGATAAATGGTGTATTTATCCCATGTACGATTTTACGCACTGCCTTTCAGACATGCTGGAGCAAATAACTCATTCGCTCTGTACGCTTGAATTTGAAAATAACAGGGCACTGTATGACTGGGTGCTTGACACACTGCAAACGCCCTGCCACCCTCGACAAATTGAATTTGCCAGGCTGAATATCAACTATACGATCATGAGCAAGCGAAAATTATT
>JANTGH010000001.1 GCA_024763055.1 Desulfobulbaceae bacterium | reverse complement strand
GCCCGGCTTCCTACATATACAACCAATAATTTATATGGTAAGCTCCTTTCAGCTTACAAGATCAGCCAGGCTTGGCCTGGCGCACCGTAAAAAGTCAAAACAACGTTTAAAGATGGCTAAGTAAAAACATAGATATACAGGTAAGCGAGCCTGCGAGACTCCGAGGAGTAGTGTGTCGGGATGGGTCACGACCATACAGGTAGTATGTCTTGAGTCATCCCGACACACACGACGCAGTAGATCGAAGTTTTTACGACGCCGTCATAATTGAAAACATCCTGAACTAACTCCAGTATCCATATTGACCTCTAACCCGGATACTGGTAACAAACACCAAAGATAGTTAAAAATCAATTGGTCACCCGTATTTTTCATGAAACGTTTACTTCTTCTTTTGCTGTTGAGCCTGTTTGCCATTGCGTCCCTTGCACTGTGGGCAACAGTTAAACGACTGGACGGAGAAATCACCAGCCGTTTTGAAGGCAGGCGCTGGGAACTGCCGGCTCGTATGTACAGCCGACCGCTTGAACTGTATCCAGGCAGGAAACTTGAAAAAAAGCAACTGATGCAGGAACTTGACCTGCTTGATTACAGGATGAGCGAAGGTCTGACAACTCCGGGAGAATACTGGATAAACGGCAGTCACATCAGCATCCACAGCCGATCTTTTCATTTTTCAGATAGCAAAAGACCGGACAAAATTATAGTCATGACACTTAAAAATGGACAAATTTCTTTGCTCATTGATAAAAAATCCGGGCAGAAAATCTCCCTTTTTCGCCTGGAGCCACTGCATATTGCCTCCATCTATCCCGGTGATAATGAAGATCGTCTACTGATCAGAATTTCAGATACCCCACCCCTGCTCACTCAAACCCTGCTGCTCATCGAAGACAAAAAATTTTACCAGCATATCGGCATCAGGCCGCTGGCCATCCTGCGTGCCCTGCTGGCAAATCTGAAAGCGGGCAAAACCGTCCAGGGCGGCTCCACCCTCACCCAGCAGTTGGTCAAAAATTTCTTTCTTTCCAGCGAACAAAGCCTGAAAAGAAAGGTCAACGAAGCCCTGATGGCCCTGTTGCTGGAATACCACTATTCAAAAGACGAAATACTTGAGGCCTACCTCAACGAAATCTATCTCGGCCAGGACGGAAAAAGAGCCATTCACGGCTTTGGCATGGCAAGCAGATTTTATTTTCAACGAAATATCAACGAACTCACACCAAACCAGATGGCGCTGCTTGTGGGTATGGCCAAGGGGGCTTCCTTTTATGATCCGAGAAGACATCCGCAGCGCGCAAAGACCCGACGGAACCTCATTCTAAAAAACATGGGCATAGCCGGTGTCCTCCAGCCTGCAGTCGTGCCCGTCCTCCAGCAGCGTCCCCTTGGAGTTGTGGAACGTGCCCCTTCGGGCATTACCCGTTATCCCGCCTTTGTGCAACTCGTCCGCCGCCAGCTCAAACAGGATTATCAGGAAGAAGACCTGCAAAATGAGGGTCTCTCCATTTTCACCACCTTTGATCCCATCCTGCAGCAACAGGCTGAAAAAAGCCTTGGGGAGGTACTTTCCACAATTGAACATGAGCGAAAAATGCCCGAGGATACACTGCAAGGGGCTCTTGTTATCTGCTCTACCGATCAAGGTGAAGTTCAGGCCGTTGTCGGCAACCGTTTCCCACGTCAGGCCGGCTTTAACCGGGCTCTCGACATGAGACGTCCACTTGGTTCGGTGATCAAACCGGCAGTCTATCTAAGCGCATTGGGCCGCCCGGACCAATACAACCTGCTGACCATTCTTTATGACACCCCGTTAACCATCCCAACCTCCGGCGAAGATTGGCAGCCACAGAACTATGACAAAACCTTTCACGGCCCCGTACCGCTCAGACAGGCACTGGTGCATTCCCTGAATGTTGCTACCGTCCAGCTCGGCATGGAAATAGGCCTTGACAACGTCATTAAAACACTCCATCATCTTGGAATATCTGATGAAATAAAACCATTCCCTTCCCTGCTTCTTGGCGCGGTCGATCTCCCCCCCATTGCGGTGCTGCAGATGTACCAGACCATAGCCGCCGGCGGTTATAAAACGCCACTACGCACCATCCTTGCGGTCACCGACCAGGACAACCGAATTTTACAACGATATCCTCTGACTGTAGAGCAGGCTGCTGATCCCGCTGCCGTCTTCTGCCTGAATACCGCCCTGGAGGAGGTTACCAGAACCGGTACCGCGGGAACCCTGCAGCAACGGCTGCCGCCCGGATTGAGGGTAGCAGGAAAAACGGGCACCACCAATGACCTGCGAGATTCCTGGTTTGCAGGTTTTTCCGACTCCCATGTGGCGGTGGCCTGGGTCGGCCGCGATGACAATAAATCAACCGGCCTCACCGGTGCGACCGGTGCCCTGCGGGTCTGGGCACAGCTGATGAAAAAAATTGCAACCAGAGCGCTCGATCTGCAGCCACCACCGGATATTGATCTTTATTTTTCCGATGTTGTAACCGGTAGACTCTTCAGCGATCAATGTCGACAAGGAACATTAGTCCCTTTCATCCGAGGTGGCGTGCTGCCGTCGGTCATCACCTGTACTACACCGGGGACACCCCGACGACAAAGCCAACAAAGAACGCAATCCGAAGACAACCTTGAACGGACCCTGCAGAAGGGCATCCGGCAATTTTTAAGGATTTTCCAATGAAACGATCAATCATCTTTTTGGCAGTCCTCTCTCTACTGCCTTTAATTTACAGCTGCGCGCCCCGTTATCCAATTGCCACTCCCTATCATAAAAAACCCGTACCGCCCCCCATGGAGCAAACTGTCAGGCAGCCGGGCTCTACCGCACCAGCGCAGGCCCCAGCTGTAAAGCCTGCCGATTCTCTCCTTGCAGAGATCAGCAGGCAGGCTGACAATCTTCTCCACAATAACCAGCCGGAAGCCGCTGCCCAGGCTCTTGAACGGGGCCTGCGAGTTGCGCCAAAAGACGGATATCTCTGGTCGCAACTTGCCGAAATCCGACTTGCGCAGCATCGTTATAGCCAGGCACTGTTACTGGCGAAGAAATCCAACAGCCTGGCTCATGGTGATCGTCTTCTGCAACAAAAAAACCGACAGATAATGAATCTGGCGAAAAAACAGAGTAAGTAAAAGATTCTACCGGGAATATACCTTGTTAAAATATACAGCAAAACTGAGACAATCTTCAACAATCAGGAGAGTATCATGAAAGCAACCAAAATGACGGAAGGAATCTACCGCCTGGGAATCAACCTGGAAAACGATCAACTGTTTGAAGGCATGTGGCCCATGCCCGACGGTATCTCCATTAACTCTTATGTCATTCAGGGAGAAAAAACAGCCATCATCGACCTGACGGAGGATGTTGATGACAAACCGGCCCAGTTTGAGCAGGAGATGGCCTCTATTCCGCTGCAGGCAACGGATGTGGACTATCTGATTATCAACCACATGGAACCGGACCATACCAGTTGGCTGCCTGCCTTTTACAGGAAAAATCCAGATCTTGAATTTTTCATCACCGAAAAAGGGGCGGGGGTCCTCAAGGCATTCTGCGGCATTGACCAGAATGTCCATATTGTCAAAACCGGTGACACTCTGGATCTGGGCGAAGGAAAGGTATTGACCTTTTATGAAGCCCCGAACCTGCATTGGCCGGAAACCATGTTCACCTATGAACAGTCATCGGGAATTTTGTTTTCCTGCGATGCCTTTGGCTCCTACGGCACTATCAAGGACGTTATTTTTGATAATCAGTTGTCCTCGGAGCAGCACGACTTTTTCATGCGCGAGGCCCTGCGTTACTACGCCAATATCATCGGCGGGTTGTCCATGTTTGTTGCAAAAGCCATTTCCGGAGTCCAGGATCTGGACATCAAAATGGTCGCCCCTTCCCATGGTATTGTCTGGCGGGAAGATCCCATGGCTATCGTCAAGGCCTATGAGCGTTTTGCCTCCTACATGAACGGCCCTGCCGAGCCGGAAATTACCGTTCTCTGGTCAAGCATGTACGGCAACACCCAGAAAGTCGTCAATGCCATGGTCCAGGGCGTTCGCGCCGAAGGTTTACCGGTCCACATTCACCGGGTACCCGATGACCATGTTGGATTTATTCTGGAATCAGCCTGGAAATCCGCCGGTCTGATCATCGGCATGCCAACCTATGAGTACCGAATGTTTCCACCCATGGCCTGGGTATTGGATATGTTCGGCCGCAAAAAGGTATGGAACAAAAAAGTGTTGCGATTCGGTTCATTCGGCTGGTCGGGAGGCGCGCAGCGGGAGCTGGACACGCTCACCGAAAAACTGAAATGGGAGTTTGTCGAGCCGGTGGAATGGCAGGGACGGCCGGATGATGAGATACTGGCCCAGGCTGAAGCCCAGGCACGGGTATTGGCAAGAGAGATTAAAGCTGCAAGGTAAAAACCGCCGACCATTCGCGCTTTTTGCGTCAGCTAACGGGCCGGCTGTTGAGCCGCGAGCATAGCAGGTGGCGGAACAAGCTTGCTTGCGCAGACCCCGAGAAGTGCAGTCGGCTCGAACGCCATTAATGGGTTCCGCGCTACGCGCCCCACCCATTATTGCGTTCATCAACAACCGGGCCCGATGGAATGGGCCAATGTAAAGCGAGCTTGCGAGCGGAGCGGTCCACCCCATCAGACGATTTTTTATACAACTTTTCCCCTATGTACTGTATTGTGGTGAAAAAAGAGTATTTTGTCGATCGGTTGCGCCCATAAACAACCTGTTGTCAGGGGCCCTCAATGCTCCTTCATTGATAAATACCGTGTTACCACCCCGATAATGCCAGGGAGTTCGATGCATTCTTTTGTTCACAGTGGAATCCGTGAGTACCACGACAGTGAGATCAGAAGGAAAATTGTTCTCATCAATATATTCCTTCTTCTTGGATTCATTATTCTTCTTGTTATGGGCACTGTTGCCCTGCTGCAGAATGATCCGCCTCTCGGTTTCATGGATTTTGCCATGGCCGTTATCTTTTTCGGCCTCTTTTTCTATCTCCGTCAAACCGGCAGGGAACCCATTGTTGCCCGTGTCGGCGTCGGTATCATTCTTGTTTTTTTCTGCATTCTCTTTTTTACCGGCGGGGTCAATACCACCGCTTTCATGTGGTTGTATACCTTCCCTCTTTTTTCCCTGTATCTTCTTGGATTTAAAAAAGGCGCCCTTGCCACCGGCCTGCTTTTCAGCTTTTGCACGGGATTTCTCATTGTCGACCTGTTAAGTGATACCGTCAGCGTCTATAACAGCAGGGACTTCTCCATTCGCTTTATCCCTTCCTACCTGCTCATTTTTATTCTGGCCTGTCTCGTGGAAAACAGCCGCGCGACTGCCCGCAAGGCGATGCAGGAGAAACAGAAACTTCTGGCCTCAACAATCAGCAAACTGCAGCTGAAAGAAGAACAACTCGAAGAAGCGCGTGATCAGCTCGAGCTCCGGGTTGAACTCAGAACGGCCGAAATTGAACAGGCTAACAAACAACTGCGGGTGGAAATCGAGGAACGAAAATGGGCGGAAGAGGAACGTATCCGTCTTGAAGCTGAGCTGCTCAGAGCCCAGAAGATGGAACTGCTGGGTCGCCTGGCCGGTGGAGTGGCCCACGATCTGAACAATGTACTCTCCGGTATTGTCAGTTATCCCGACCTGCTGCTTCTTGATTTACCCCCTGACAGTAATATGCGTAAACCACTGCAGAATATACAGCAGGCGGGAAATCGGGCAGCGGCAATTGTTCAGGACCTGCTGACCCTGGCTCGTCGCGGAATCACCATCAAGGAAACCGTGCAGCTCAACGACATTGTAAATGAATATCTACAGAGCCTGGAATTTATTAATCTGCAGAAAAATAATCCCGGCGTCACAATGGAAACTCAATTTTCCTCCGGTCTAAAGGCTCTATCCGGGTCCCCGATACATCTTGAAAAGATGGTAATGAACCTTGTTGTCAATGCCTATGAAGCAATAGAAGGGGGTACGGGGACTGTTTCCATCACAACAGAAAACCGACTCATCCACACCCCTATCAAGGGGTATGATACTATTATGCCCGGCGAGTATGTGGTGTTGTCAATCAGAGACAGCGGGGTGGGCATTCCCGAGGAGAGCCTGGATAAAATATTTGAACCGTTTTATACCAGTAAAATTATGGGTCGCAGCGGCACCGGACTTGGCATGACCGTGGTCTGGGGTACGGTAAAAGACCATGGCGGATACCTTGATGTCGAGAGCACCTCTGGAGCGGGAACCACCATAACCCTGTTATTCCCTGCTGCCATAAAAGACAAAACCGAAGCGGCACGGATAAAATCCGGACCAACGGCCCTGCAACGTGGGAACGGGGAAGTCATCCTGCTGGTCGACGACGCCCCGGAGCAACGATCTCTCGGCAACAGCATCCTGACAACCCTTGGCTACAGGCCGAAACTGGTGGCCAGTGGTGAGGATGCGATACAACTGCTTAAAAAAAGGCCTGTTGACCTCGTCCTGCTCGACATGATTATGGATCCCGGAATGGATGGCCTGGATACCTATCGGAAAATTCTTGATATCCACCCGGATCAAAAAGTAATCATTGTCAGCGGCTATTCCGAAACCAAGAGAATGAAAAAGGCCGTTGATCTTGGCGCGCGCAGCATCGTTAAAAAACCATACACTCTGCAGACAATAGCATCAGCAATCCACAAAGAACTTTCAGAATAAATCAACTCAACTCCATATTAAATGGTTGTTTTTTTCCACAAGCCGCGTTATCAGTATGTAAACTGGTCTTTTTATTGCATAAATTTTTGGTAAATATTAAGAGACGTCAAAAAAACAACTCCTGAGCCACGGTCAACAAACAGGTGAAAAAACAAATAGTTAAAACACACGGAGCTATAAAAAATATTGATTCCATTGGGAATCAATACACCCTTTTTACATAGATATGCATTCAAGCAGAGGAGCAAGAAAATCTTAAGAACAAAATAAAAACGAAAAAAACTCAACACATTGATACAAGGTATAAATTTGAACGGTGTGTTGCAACTGACTGGAAGATAAAAAGGACGTTGTTTTCCATCATCCGTGCACTGCTGGTGCATTAAGGCTGAATATGCATTAAAGGAGGAAACAATGAAAAGGTATCTGCGGCAGTTGAGCTTTCTGGTGTATGCTCTTCTTTTACGATGGCCGATATGGATGTTGATTTGGACCGCCGGACGGACCGGAATATTTAAAACCGTGTTCCTCATCTATCCGACGGATAGTTCGGAATGTCTTGACTTCTGTCCCGATGTCCCCTGGTTGCGACGGTTTTTTTCCGGACGCCCCACTCCGGCCGGCTTGATTATGAATGGCTGGCTGCCGGTGGGATTGTATCTTGTTATCCCCAATCCGGCCCTGGAATTGATGCGCAAGAAAAACAGGTCCCTTGTCAACAACATAACCAGACGTATGCTCTGGATCAAAAACCTCTCCGGGGCACAAACAATAGGGCTTGCCGGACAGTTAGGACCGATATTTGAAAAACGGCACGGCATCCCCATGGTTCCCCCCTTTTACAGCAGTACCTACGGCAATATTTTCAGTATTCAGGAAGCAGTCGGTCACTTGGCCACCGCAATTGGAAAAATGCCCTGGCAGGTCTCAGTGGCCATTCTTGGCGGGGGAGAACTCGGCGAGCAACTGGAACACCATCTTGGTGATGACGGCTACCGGTTATCCATGGTTGGTGTCAGGTATACCAGGAAAGGGAGTGTTAAATTAGCTGATGAGCAGGAAACCGACCGCCAGCTGGAACAGGCGGATGTTGTTATCAATCTTCTGCCCAGAGGCAAAGATTTCATGGGTTGCAGTCTCCACCGGCGAATTCCGAAGGCTGCAACCATTATCGATTTTTCACGGCCGCAAATTCCGGCCGAGACAATTGCCCAGACCGTGGTCATGGGCAACAGGGTGCAACGGCGCGGAATTCATTTTTTTATGAAACTTCCCGGCGGTTGGAAACGCTATGAGCTACCTGCCTGTTCCATGCCGTCCATTATGGCAGCCATGAGCGGCCAAACTGCGGACAGTTTGGAAGAATTTCGCCTGACAGCCCGACAAATGGCCTTCCAAACGGCCCTCGCTGGCGCACCGTTACCACTGTATAAGACAATACAACACAGGCTACGTAATCTTGCAGGCGAGTGTAGTATTGTTACCCATTTTTTTCTGTTTGTCCTGAAAAACAAGTTGGCCCTTACTCATTGATACACCAGGTAATAAACGGTTTTCAACTCTGAAAGAAGAGAGTCCTTCGGCTCTCTTCTTTCAGTTACCGGCCAATGGCCAGGGCGTAAAGAACCAAACCATCGGTTTCAAGAAAATCAGCTACCTCCCGGTCATAGAAAGCTCCTATACCGCTGCAGCCAAGCCTCTGCAACTCAGAGCTTAAATATATCCTTTGACCTACCAGCCCTGCCTTAAGCATCAAGGGAAGGTAATTTTTCGAATCACCAACCAGAAAGAAAGTCACCGCGCTGTCCGCACCGAGATCCTGTTCCAGGCAGAGGTAACCCCCTCGATTGGAAAAATTACCGGAACGCAGGCAGCGATTATTTTTATACAAACCAGGCTCCATACCCTTCACCCGGTTCACCAACGCAAAAATATCAAGCGGCTCATCGCAATCAATGGCAAGACTTGTCATGGCAGTATGAAGCACGGCCTCATACTCCCTGTGCAGGGTTAACTGTCCCGTAAATTTCCGAATGGACCGCCGACTGAGAATAGCATCAACAAGGATTTCCGACTGAACGGAATATGGGCTTTCACCAACACCTTTTCGGCAATTAGCGGGTACGGCGGCCTGCGCAAATCCCTCTTCAATAACCGGGTCCCGACAAAAAGAACCACTTCCATTGATAAAGGGCAGGTCAATATCCGGACAAACGACTTGTCCTCTCTTCTCTTTTCCACAAACTCCCATAGCCATAGGTAGTTCACGACCCTTAAAGCCAAAATCTTTCTGCATCCGATTCCGATTAAAACGGGTAACAAATGAGTAATTTTGTTCCCTGCAGCAGGCAGCGGCCTCTATTCCGCCCAGCAGATGGCCACTGTCAAGCAGACAATAACGAAGCGCCCTATGCCCGTATTTCCAACTGGACCGGTAATAGATGGCAGTAACGAGCAGAACCAACCCTTCCACCTTACCATCCCGGTGCCAGTATCCTTCTAGCCCCTCTCTCGGTCCAAGAGGATGAAGCAACCGAAGTTTTTCGGAAAAAGGCTCATATTGATAGATGGCATCAACAATTCCGGAAATACCCCTGGCCTGTAAATATACCTCACAGGGATACAGGGCGCCGGCCGAAGGGTTGGCCCGAAGAAAATAACTGCCACCCGGGTAGGTCTTCTTTTTCGTCAAGCCGCAACAGTGGTGCAGAAATGCCCGCAGAGAGGGCAAGCCAGTAAGAGAAATTTCCGCAAACTCCGAAGGGTATCGTTTAAAAACCTTCGGCTGCAGATTCCAGTCAACACCTCGACCGGATCGTACCGATTCATAGGTATGGACAGTTTGCCGATGATAATTTTTATCCGGACCTGCAGAATGCAAATCCAGACACTGATTCTTTCCGGTAATTATTCTGCCTCTTCCTCGCATTCTTCCCGATAGGGATTGATAGTCAGAACAGGACAACAGGCAGTCTTTACAACCTTATCGGCGACAGAACCGAACATGATACGTTCCAGCCCCTTGTAGCCATGGGTACCCATAATAATCAAATTACAGTTGATCTCGGTGGCAAAACTTAAAATTTCTTCACCAACATCCCCTGCCAAAACCTTGCTCTTCACCCCGTTTAAACCATATCCTTCCAGGATCGTCTTATTCTCGGTCATGAAGGTGTCCATCCGCTCCTGGGCAGATTGAAAAAGCTCCTCTTCGAGATTGGGCATACTCACCGGGGGCACAAAAAAACCACTGTAATCCTCAAAATTCTGTACCACAAAAACAAAATAGAGTTCCGCTTTGAAGGTTCCGGCCACATAGGCTGCTGCCCTGGCAATTTTGCCGGCATTATCAGAAAAATCAATGGGGGTCAATACGGTCGTAATTTCCTGCATATAAAACCTCCTTAATTAAAGAAAGTAAATAGACGGAAGACATTCTTCCGTTGCCTTGCACGACGCTCCAACTTCTCCGGATACCATGAAAAATTAGTAACTATTCAGATAGATGCAAAAAACTTGCACTTACTCCGGAATGTAACTGTTCAGGAGTGCCACATATTTGCTTATTTAGGTCTTTGAAGCATACTTGTGCTATTCGAGAAGGCCGAAATGAGTGAAGATGGGGTGCTCCTGAACAGTTACAAAAATTAAAACTTCAGTTCAATATCAGGCAAGCAAGCCCGAAGTCTTCGTTACACTCCTTATCTGCGAATCCTCTTCCGGAAACGTGGACGAAAATACAATTTTTCAAGGCCGCCTGTGATATTGTTACACAGGCGTACTCCCTTTACAAGAGGAATTCCCGTCGAAATTACAAAGCGGTTGACCCGTATGAAGAAGAAGAATATAGTTGTAATATTTTCATTTCTTCACGTTGCTGGAATAAAAATAATTGTGCTCAGCACGCTGTATTTTTTGGAGAATACCATGGATTTTGAACCCAAGTGGATCGCCTGGGAAACCACCCGCCGCTGTAACCTGAAATGTGTTCATTGCCGCTCTTCCTCGGAACTTGAGGTCAACGGACATCCGGACTTCTCCCTTGATGAAGCTCAACGCGTTCTTGACGATATCCACAGCTATGCCGACCCCGTGATCGTCCTTTCAGGAGGCGAGCCCCTGCTTCGTGATGATATTTTTGATATCGCAACCTACGGAACCGGCCTTGGCCTGCGGATGTGCATGGCCACCAACGGCACCCTGGTTAATCAGGAGGTCTGCAAAGGAATCAAGGACTCCGGCGTCAAAATGGTCTCCCTCAGCCTTGACGGGGCAAGTGCTGCCATCCACGATGATTTCCGTAATCAGCCCGGGGCATTCGACGGAACCATGGATGCCATCAAACTTTTTAACGAACATGGCATCCCGTTTCTCATCAACTCCTCGTTTACTAAAAGAAACCAGAAAGAAGCGCCCAAAATTTATGAACTAGTCAAGGGACTGGGTGCAACTGCCTGGTATCTCTTCATGATCGTGCCCACCGGCCGGGGTGAAGAAATCATGGAAGAGTTAATTCCGGAATCCGAATACGAAGACATGCTCAACTGGCATTACGACATGGAAAAAGGGGAATCGGACATGCTGGTTCGCCCCACTTGCGCACCGCAATATTACCGGATTGTTCTCCAGCGGGCAAAAGAAGAAGGAAAAAAATTCCAACGCCGCAATCTGAAATTTTCCACCGGTGGCTCCAAGGGCTGCCTGGCCGGCCAGCTGATCTGTCTGATTGATGTGGACGGCAATGTCCTTCCCTGCAGTTACTTCCCCAAGGCCGCAGGCAATATACGGGAGCAGTCCTTTCAGGACATCTGGGAAAACTCGAAACTGTTTCTTGAACTGCGTGACTTTAAAAGTTACAAAGGAACCTGCGGCCGCTGCGAATACGTTAACGTCTGCGGCGGATGCCGGGCCAGGGCCTATGCCATGAGCGGAGACTACCTGGCCCAGGAACCTTTTTGCAGTTATCAGCCGAAGTGAAAAACGTTCGAGCGTTCAAGCGTTCAAGCGTTCAAGCGTTCAAACGTTTAAGCGTTTAAGCGTTTGTAAAAAAGACCTCCAACCGAAACCAACAGCCATGAATGACACCTTTCTCAAAGCCTGCCGTGGTGAAAAAACCGACTATACCCCCATCTGGATCATGCGGCAGGCAGGCCGCTATCTGCCCCAGTATCTTGAAGTCCGGGCACGCGGCAAAGGTACATTTCTCGACCTGTGCAAAGATCCGGCCCGATGCACCGAGGTCACGCTGCAGCCCGTCGACATCTTCGGCATGGATGCGGCCATACTCTTTTCCGATATCCTTATTCCCATGGAGGCCATGGGACTGACGCTGGAATTTCAAGAGGGAAGAGGACCGGTCTTTCCCAATCCGATACAGAGCGAAAAAGATGTAGAGGCCCTGATTATTCCCGATCCGACGGCCACCATGCCTTTCGTTCTGAAAACTATTAAACTGCTCAGGGCCGAACTCAAGGTGCCGCTGATCGGCTTTTCCGGTGCCCCGTTTACCCTGGCCACCTACCTGATTGAAGGCGGTTCCTCCAAGGTTTTTCTCCAAACAAAAAAAATGATGTTTCAGGCACCGGAACTCTATCACCATCTGCTTGAAAAAATCAGCCGATGCACCAGTCTGTACCTGCAGGCCCAGGCAAAGACCGGGGCTCAGGCACTGCAAATCTTTGATTCCTGGGCGGGCATCCTTGCGCCCTGCGACTATGCCCGTTTTGCCCTGCCTTACGTGCAGTCAATCATTAGCGATCTTAGGCGAATGACTGATGTGCCGATCATTTATTTTGCCAACAACGGCTCAACGCTGATTGAACATACAGTGACTGCAGGCGCAGATGTACTGGGCCTTGACTGGCGCATAAACATAAAAAATGCCATAATGAGGGTAGGCAATCATGCGGTCCAGGGCAACCTGGATCCCATTGCCCTGTTCCTTCCTGAAAAGGACCTTAAAAACCGCATCAAAAAGCTCCTTGAAGACGCGCGCGGAGCAAAAGGGCATATTTTCAATCTCGGGCATGGCGTTGTCCCACAAACCCCACCGGAACAGGTACGAATTGCCGTGGATGCCGTGCATGAATTTTCCGTCCGCTGAAGATAATTATTCAATAAACAGATGACCATTCCTGATACCGTAACCTGTATCCGTCTTATGGACGAATACAAGATGTTAAACAACATCCGCCATCACTCCCTCGTCGTTGCACGGGTGGCGGATACCCTTGTTGCCGGCCTTGAAAATGAATCCGGGTCGACGCCGGTTCCTGACCGGGCCCTTGTACTTGCAGGGGCGCTGTTGCACGATATTGCCAAAACCCCATGCCTCGACGGATCCTGTGACCATGCCGCCTTTGGAGCGGAAATATGTAAGCGGCACGGCTATCCTGAAGTCGCCGGAATTGTAAAAGAACATGTCATCCTGCAGGAGCATGACCCGGCCCGGTACGAAAGCGGCCTGTTCACAGCCCGGGAAATTGTCTACTATGCCGATAAACGGGTCCGGCATGCGCAAATTGTCAGTCTTAAGCAGCGACTTGAATATATTATCAACCAGTACGGCAACAATGACCCGAAGCGCCATGCATTAATCCGGGAAAACTTTGAACGCTGTCTACAAATGGAAGAGGCCATATTCGCCCTTCTTCCCTTTACACCGGTCGAGCTGGAGTATCATGTCCACTTCCCGAAGGGGCCGACAAAAAAAGAAAGATGATCCATGGTCATGAAAAATACAAATATAAAAAATTTTGACTGGATACAAGACTATCCTGCAGCGGTCACGGTCTGCGACACGGAAGGTATTATTATCGCCATGAACAATCGCTCCATAGAACAATTTAAAAAGCGCGGCGGCGCCGGGCTGATTGGCACCAGCCTGTTCGACTGCCACCCGGAACCGGCCAATAACATCATCAGCAGACAGTTGCAGACGCAGCAGACAAACATCTACATCACCGAGCGTAAATCCGGGCGCAGGCTTATTCAGCAGGTCCCCTGGTATAAGGCCGGGGTCTTTGCCGGTATCGTTGAAACCGTCAGCCCGATATCCGGCGACATTCCGATAAAAGAACGGGATTAATTCCAGTGCAGGTTCTTTGTTTAGGCGTTGGTGAAGCCTGCGACAGTCGACACGGCAATACTTCCGCCCTGATTACTACAAAAAACTCGACAATCCTGCTGGATTGCGGTTTTTCCGTACCCCATCGTTTTTTTGGCTATTGCGATGAACCAGATTGTCTCGACTTTGTCTGGGTATCGCACTTTCACGGCGATCATTTTTTCGGTCTGCCGCTCCTGTTGCTGCGCTTCTGGGAAATGGGAAGGCATAAACCCCTGCAGTTGATCGGTCAGCAGGAACTTGAAGAAAAAAGCATTACCGCCCTGGAGCTCGCCTATCCCGGTTTTGCTGAAAAGCTGAGCTTTCCTCTGCAGTTTCACACCATCACACCGGGCTCACCTCTTCTGATTGAGGGCTTACAGCTGCAGGCCGAACAAAGCGCCCATTCCCAGCGCAACTACGGTCTCCTTATCGATGACGGCATCCACCGGCTCTATTACAGCGGCGACGGCAGACCAACGGCAAAAAGCCGCCGACTAATCCATGGCTGTGACCTTGCCCTGCACGAGGCCTTTACCCTGCACAACTCCGTACCCGGACATGGCTCAATTAACGGATGCCTGCAGCTCATGGAGGATGAAAACATCAAACAACTTGCCCTCCTTCACATAGAACGGACAACAAGACAGGTGCAAAAAACGGCAATCGAAGAGTTACTTAAACAACATCCCGGGTTGTTGCTCCCAAAAGATGGCGAACTAATCATCCTGAATTGAGAATGCGAGCACGAAAGGGATGTTGCCTTGACAGTAATCAATTCCGGCAGGTATACTCAAAGAACAGACAAATCGCCTTAATATCGCCTGAAAATTAACAGGCCCATACATCTATAAGGAACAGGCCCATGCGAAATTCTCGTCATTCCACTGTAGTGCTCCTTGTCCTTTTTCTCCTTTCCCTCGGCCCACAAGCCTTTTCCGGACAAAAGACATCAATAACAACTGTACAGGAACAAGATCGCTATCTGCGGATGGCCGATAATTTCTTCATCATTTATGACCCCTCCACCGCCATGGCTGTTCCCTACAAACAAAGCGGTCTGACCAGACTGGAGATGGAAAAAAAAATTATCCGCAAAAGCAATGACTCTCTGCCCGAACTCGGCTGGCAGGCGGGTCTTTACCCACACTGGAAAGGCGGTCTCTGGTTGAATGGCTCTCCCAAGGCTTTTAAGCCCTATTACCGCCTGCATAATTTTGACAAAAAACAATACGGGCAGGCCATTGACCGGCTGCCGACCAACGCCACCGGCCCGCCCATGCTCCAGATCGCATTGATGAAACTGGAATATCTGCTTGGTCTTGCCGGTCGTACCCAGGTCTTTCTGTTCAGTAACGGCCAAGATTCAAGGGTTAAAGGAGTAAAGGAACCCGATCCCCTTGCCCAGGCAAAAAAACTGGCTAAGAATTATGACGTATGCTTCACCATCATCAGCAGCGCCAAGGATGCGGCTGAAAAAAAGCTACTCACGGACATGGCAGCGGTCAACAGTTGTTCCCAGGTTATAGATTTCGATACAATAGCCGAACATCCCGAACATCTGCTTGGCAAGCTCTACCTCGATAAAAAAAATGGTTTTGACAACATACTCTTTGATTTCGACAAATATGTGATAAAAAAAGAGTATCGAGGAACCCTGAACACGCTTGGAACATTTCTCTACAAGAACCCGCATGCTTATGTCGTGCTCTCAGGATTCACCGATAATATCGGTACCGAAGCGTATAATATCAGGCTTTCTGAAAGGCGGGCGAAAAGTGTTCGCCGCTACCTGCGCAACAGATTTCATATCGCTGCCAAACGGTTGTTACCCTACTGGTATGGCTATGCCGATCCGGTGGCCGACAATGCCACGCCCGAAGGCCGACGGCTCAACCGACGGGTTAGCATCACCCTGCGCGACAAATAAATTATTTTCCCCTCCGGAAAAACATTATTACCAATATTGATAAACTCGTAAAAAGTCCAGACAATGCTTAAAGATGGCTAAGTAAAAACACAGATATACAGGTAAGCGCAGCGTAGCGGAGACTCCGAGGAGCAGTGTTCTGTGGCGGGTCTTAATTAGACATGTAGTATGCCTACGAATCGCCACAGGACACACGACGCAGTAGATCGAAGTTTTTACGACGCCATCAATATTTTAATTAGGGAATAAACATTATGAAACTTGCCTTTCACGGAGCAGACCAGGGGGTAACCGGTTCATGTCACTTTGTCCAGTGCAGGGACACAAAGTTGCTGATTGACTGCGGCATGTATCAGGGCCGCAGAGAACTCGAAGAGGAAAACAGTAACAATTTCGGCTTTGATCCCGCCGACATTGATTTTCTCCTGCTGACCCATGCCCATCTTGACCATTGCGGTCGCATTCCCCTGTTAGTTAAACGGGGATTCAAGGGAAAAATAATCTGCACCTCGGCAACCAGGGAACTGGCCAGGCTGGTCATGCTTGATTCCGCCCGTATCCAGGAGGAAGAGGCGGAATACCGCAGTAAGAAGGCGCAAAAAAAGGATGAGGACAGCGAACCGATTGAACCCCTGTATGACACCCTTGATGCCTTAAACTGTCTCGATTATTTTGAAGACGCCGGCTCTCTCATCCATCCCTTCGATATCGCTCCCGGCATCCGGGGAACTTTTTATGATGCCGGACATATTCTCGGCTCGGCCTTTATCCTCCTTGAACTTGAAGAAAATCACAGCCACCGACGGGTGCTGTTTTCCGGAGACCTCGGGTACGGAGACCGTGCCATTCTGCCGGATCCCTCCATGCCGCCCAAAGCGGATATTGTGGTGATGGAAACCACCTACGGCGACCGGCTGCACAAACAACTGCAACCCTCCATAGAAGAGCTTTACACAGCCATCCTCGAAACCGGGAAACGGGGCGGCAACGTGATGATTCCCAGTTTTGCCCTGGAGAGGACGCAGGAAATTCTCTATTATCTGCGTGAGGGTATCGAGCAGGGAGTGATCCCTGAACACACCCAGGTCTTTCTCGACTCGCCCATGGCAATTTCCGCAACAAAAATCTTCCAGCATCACCCTGAGTGCTTTGATACCGAGACCTGGGCGGTTTTCCAGGACGGCAGGGATCCCTTTGCCCTGCCGGGCCTTCACTTCACCAGGGATACCGCCGCCTCCATCGGCCTGAAACAGGTAAAGGGTGCGGTCATCATTGCCGGATCGGGCATGGCCACCGGCGGCCGGATCAGGCATCACTTCAAGCATAACCTCTGGCGCAGGGAAGCATCCGTCATCTTTGTCGGCTATGCCGCCCAGGGAACATTAGCCAGGCAGATTATCGACGGCGCTAAAAAGGTACGCATCTTCCGAGAGGAAATTGAGGTCCGGGCACAGGTGTATACCATCGGCGGCTTTTCCGCCCATGGTGATCAGAAGGTCCTGCTGGACTGGCACTCACACACCAAACCGGAAACCACCTTTTTAGTCCACGGTGAGGAAAAGGCCATGACCACCTTCGGCAGCCTGCTCAAAGATACCCGCGTGGAAATGCCCACCCTGCACCAGGAATTTGACATAGGATAGCAACCGACCATGAACTCTACCGACACTGCGTTGTTACACTCGTTACATCGCTCTGCGATGTAACGCACAACTTCGGGTGCTCTGCGCCTTTTACCGTCGGGTGTCAGACGACATCGCATTGCGCCGAGAAAACCTCCGGTGACGGAAATCTCGAAATCAAAATCATAGCTTGCAAGTTCACTAACAGCAAAACAGACTTCATCGGCGACCTTAAGTCCGTTCAGCACAGCATCTTCGGCAAAGAGGCCGCCATTGTACGCGGAAATGGCAAGTTCGACGCTGCCCTGATCAATGGCCCGGAACAGTCCCTTGAAATTTTCATAAACCGGACGCGGATTATAGGGATCGGTGTGTTTATGGGCTTTTTGAATGCTGGTTTCCGGGATCAAACCCTTATCTTCTGCAAAAGCGATAAAAAGAAAACGATCCAACAGCTTTTGCGCCGGGGCAATGAGATCGGCGGCGGCAATATCCGGATTATCCCTGATCAGACAGGAAATCAACAACTCACGCAGTAATTTATAGTCTTCATAAAGTTGGGCCGTGATTTCCTTGTCGGCAAGCAGACTCTGATTGAGCAGTTTTGCCGTGTTGCCGGAGAGAAGATTATCGGCATGGAGCAGGAGGATAAATCGTGCGTATTGCCGGGGATCGGCGAGTTCGGCCATATTAAACCGCTCGTACACCAGTGAGGTTTCACTGACGGCAGACAGGCGAAGCTCCACATAGTTACAGAGCAGCACCCACTGGGCCCCTTTGATATCACGGGCATAATCCCAAGCCTGTTGTACAGGGGTTTTGTGGCGTCCGGGCATAATGGCGTCAAGGTCTCTGGTTCTTGCCCCTTTAAGTTCAAAGGGGGCAAGAACACGATCCCCGGCTTTGTCGTCAGTGAAATGTCCCAACGCCAAATCAACAGCTCCGCCGGCAACCCCATATTCACGGGCGATCGTCCAGAAATCTCCCGCGCCGAACGGTGTATACCCCAACACCTCCACCATAATTTTCTGCATAAAGGGGGCATGGATTGCCACTTCCGTCTGTCTGAGCAGACTGTCGGATTCAATCTTTTCACGCCAGTTCTCCAGAATCAGGCGATGTTGCTCCGGAATATGTCCAATATTCGGTCCCAGTGCCTTTGCTATTATTTTTTCCTGAAAAAGTGGCATATCTCCGCGTTGTCTTCTCTATATTATTTTCTCTATGTTATTGCATTACAATCCGTTGCGACGGATTCAGCTTCGTGACAAGGTCCTCTTTCCCGGCGGGATGATATTGAAGGGACCAAGGATATGTTCTATTTCCAAAAGATTTCATCAGGGATGATAAAAAGAATTCTGATTACCGGTAAAGCACGGCTTGGATGAAATCAAGGATCTCGCCTTCAACTCCATGGTCCATTCTTGCTTGACCGAAAGGCCTTCTCCACCCGCCTTGGTTGACGTGTAGTTTGCCGGTGACATGAAGCAGCTACCTTGTCAAAACATCTCGAAGAAAACCGCTGAACAATTCGCCGAATTCCGTTCTTTTTAAAGTATTAGCATGGTCGGAAAAACGAAGAGCCATGGTTACTTTTCCTGCCTGAAGGCATTGCACGGCTCTGACCAACATATACTCCGCCTGCTTTTCAAGAACGAAAAGATCGGTGAGATCGGAACCGCATCGCCTGCAGAGAGGATTCTCCTTTACCCGGGCGCGACAGACAGGACATCGCTCCATGATTTATGATTCCAGGTAAAAGATAATTTCATTCAGCTCGTTGACAGCCTCGGCAAGTCGATCCGCGTCATTGTTCCGCATGGCATCTTTAATCGTTTCCGCCAGATCAACCATCTCTTCCCGATCCTCGGGTTCGGCATTTTCCATCAAATGTTCCGCTTTTACCAACGTCTTTTCCGCCTCCTGGAACTCCGGCTCCGGCGTAGCTCCTTCTTCCACCACCGGCTGTGCGTCATCCGTGTCATCCCCGAACAGTTCAACAATCTTGCCCTTGGCCCGGGCCAATTCATCCTCCTGAAAACGGCCTATTGCATTGTCGATGGTAATCGTTTTTGAAAGACCGCTGCACTTTTCCGTGGCAGTAACCTGGAGGATACCGTCGGTATCCAGGGCAAAGGTGGTGATGATTTCATTTCCCTCCGGAACCTCGGAAAGACCGCTGATCAGGAATTCGCCGATTTCAATATTCTCATTCGGCTTACTGTTTTCTCCCTGGTAGACGCGAACCCGCACGCTTTCCTGATTATCGTACATGGTATAAAAAACCTCACTTTTTCTGGTCGGAATCGGCGTGTTCTTTTTAATCAGCGGCACATAAATATCTTTATATCCCATACGCTGTATGTCAAAATCAAGACTGCCGGTGCCGAAGGTATAGGGAGTGATATCGACAAGAACTGCTGACACCTCTTCGCCGGCGATCATGGCGGCCTGGATGGCCGCACCACAGGCAACACAGAGATCGGGATCCACCTCGCTGCGCGGCAGGATGCCGAACTCCCGTTCAATATACTCATGCACCAGCGGAGTGCGGGATGATCCACCGACCAGCAGAACCTCTTCAATATCCGATGCGGTCAGATCGGCTCCCTGCAGGGCTATATGGATGGCGTCAAGCGTTTCATCAATAAACGGGGTAATCATCTCTTCATAGGTGTCACGACTTAGTTCAAGGGCAAGATGGACCGGCACCCCATCTTTTTCAAAAAGATACTCCTCCCTGATTTCGGCAAACGGGTTGTCGGACAGGGTCAGTTTTGCCTGTTCAGCGGCCCGGATTATACGCGCTTCGGCCTCGGGGGAAAGGGTTATTTCGCCGTGTGTTTCGGCAAGATGCTTATGGACATAGTCAACGATCTTGCGGTCGAAATCATCTCCGCCCAGCTGATTGTTGCCATGGCTTGCCACGACCTCGATTACACCGTCCTCGATCCGTACCACCGAAACATCAAAGGTACCGCCGCCGAGATCATAGACCATGATTGTTTTGCCGTCATGCTGTGCTCCTTCGTAGGCAAGAGCGGCGGCGGTCGGCTCATTGATCATCTTTATTGTTTCAAAACCGGCAACCTCTCCCGCTTCCCGGGTGGCCTGGCGTTGAATATCGGAAAAATAGGCCGGCACGGTGATAACCGCTCTGGAGACCGCGTGACCAAGTTGTTCTTCCGCGATTTCCTTGAGTGACTTGAGAATAATTGCTGAAATCTCCTGGGGCGCATATTGTTTACCGGCCATAGTTACTTTTTCACCACTGCCCATCAACCGTTTAATGGACTTGACCGTTCGTTCGGGATATACAGGATACTGATTGCGGGCAGCCTCACCGACGAGTAGTTTACCGTCCTGGTCTATTCCGACATAAGAAGGAAAAATAGCGGTGTTATTCCGTTTAATCAATGCCGGCTGCATATTCTCAAATACCGCAACCTCCGAATTCGTAGTGCCGAGATCAATGCCGACAATTGTTTCTTTCATCATGTCATGTCCAATATAAAATTTGAAAAAATTAACCCGGAGCCGGGACTTAATCAGTTGCGTCCATGCGTCTGTTCACCCGCACTTCCGCCGGACGCAGAACTTCATCATCCCAGGTAAACCCTGTCCGCAATTCCTGGCTGACCATGCCTTCTTCAATCTCCGAAACCGTATCCGTGCCCATGGCGCGCATTGTCTGCGGGTCAAAACGGCACCCAGGAGCTTCTATGGGATGAACGCCGCAATCGGCAAGCAAGGCAAGGATTCGCTCCAGGGTCATCTTTTGTCCCTCCCGCATGGAACGGATAACTTTTCCATCGTTGCTCCGGCACAAACCCAACCGAAACAAAAATCCTGCCGGTCGCTTTACGGATACGGTATGCAGGGAAGCATGAATCCTGTCATAAAGATCAATCAATCCAAGCAGCACAGGGCGCAAAGCCGAACGTTCGGCTTTGTTTTTCAGCTCCCTGTCTTTTTCAAGAAATCCGGCATCAAGCCTGGTATTGACCTGCCCAATAACTGCGGCGGTTTCCTTAAAATCATCCAGTCCCTGCTTGATAAGGCGGGATTCAATCTTGACCTCATTTTTCAGCGCCGTGATTTCATTGTAAAATGAAAACAGATCAAGTTTTTCAACCGGTTTATTCCGGCTTTCAGAAGCTTTTTCAAGGTAGTTTGCAAACTGTTTAAGGAGCTGATCATTGCTGAATTCTGCCACAGACTACTCCACTATCATGGTTTGATGAACTGCAGAGAGCAACTGTTTTTGCAGGGTCTGCAGATCGGGCCTGTCCCCCTGGGCATCATCTTTGATATCTCGTATCAATTCATCTACATCAGGGACACCGGCATCGAAAAGAGCGTACTTCAGCCTGTTCTTTTCGGTTTTAACCATTTCATAAGCGGAACAGATGCGCTGAAATTCATCCGGAAATCGTTCGGGCGGAAATTGTTTGACCATGGCAAGATAGCCCTTTTTCACGGCGTCATCACCGCTGTCCCCTGGTATGTTCAAAATCTCAAAAGGAGTTTTCATGGAAATAGATTCAGTTGGGTTGGATTGTTCTTGTCTGCGTCATCATCGGCTTTTTCCGTTGACGTGTTTCCTGCCTTCCGAGGCTGTTGTTTTTGAGGATGAGGCAAGGGGATTCCACCAATTGGAGAACTCTCGGATAGAATCTCGGAAATAATTTCGTCATATTCATCATCCGTTGGTTCCGTGCCGTCGGCAAGGTGGTCCTCAAATTCAGTCTCCAATAGCTTTGCAAGCAGTTTAAAAGGATTTCCCCGCCCAATCCCCCTGACGGGTGGATTGTCCATAAGAAAATCATCTATTAAACCAGCTGATTCCCTGTCCCCGCTCAGCCTGGCGTCATTCCAAGCCTGGTTTAGCTGGTTATACTGTTTCCCCGTTAATCGTTTTTTACCTCCCGCTGTCTTTGCGTAAATGGAATAAAAGAGCAACAGGGGGTCTTCAAACTTCTTTTTTGTCGCCGCTTCCGCATAGGCCGACAACAAATCATGATAGCGCTTGTGATAAAAGAAATGACAGAGACTTCGTATGGCATCCCGAGGCCAGTTCAGTTTTGCCCCTTTTTTCAACCAGGGGATTACAGCAGAGACAATCGATTGCAGGGTCTTCTCTTTTTCTCCCTCAAGGTTTTTTATTTGGTCAACAATCTGCAACACTCCATTTTGATCAAGGGTTGATCGTAACTCGGTCTTCAAGCGGGAGGTAAAGCTTTTGCTCCATTTTTTCGGCAACCCCAGCAACAAAGCCTCCGTATATAATCGGAAACGGGCGAGGAGCGGGCTCTCGGCCTTGTCCTCACCAACGGCAACAAGTTCCATGCCGCCGGCCTCATCACCTGACAACAGAACGATCAATCCATGGCATATTTCTATTTTCCCACGGCCAAGATTGGCCCGATCATACAAAGCCGCCGCTTCACATTCCCGGCAGGCAAGCTCAAATTTCTGCAAACCGGAAAGTTTTCGCGCATGGGCAAGATGGGCATCAATTAGCAGATGTCGCACCCTGGTGTTGATCGGATCGATCTTCAACAGTTGCTGGGCGAGCCTGCTTGCCTTTTTAAAGGCGCCTCGCCTGGTCGCGGCCTCGACCCCGAGCAGAAGAATATCCGTATCTCCCGGAAATTGTTCAAGCATCTCGTTAAGATACCTGTACTGCTCCGCAGGGCTGTTCTGCAGTAAATGAAAAATCCGCAGACAGGTTTCCCTGTCGTCGGGGTCGTATTGCAGGCTTTTTTGCAATTTTTCCCGGATTTCACGAACATCATATTCTCCGGGGTACTTCTCCATCACCTCGGCAACATGCCGGTAGAGCAGGGCAATTTTCAGATTGTCCGCAGGATTTTTCTTCTGGATAAGTTCTTTGCAGGCATCCTCCCATGCCTCGGCAACACCCGCATATTCAGCCTCAATTTCCATGGCAAGCGCCTGCAGCCGACAGGCTTCAAACCTGTCTCGTATCCCGCCGAATCTCCGGAGAAAATCTGAAAACTTTTCCGGCGCATGGGGCAGAAGATGATAACAGATTTTTCGTAACTTTTTATGGCCGAGGCATTTTCCCGAGGTTACCAGGCACTGATACAGAGAAGATGGTGTCTTTCCGCACCTTCTCAATGAATCAAGCAAGATGATGGTTTTTCCATTCAACCCCGTAAGAGACTGAATAATCTTTCTATCAAAAGGAGAAAACGTTTTTTGATTCGTACGTTCATTTGTTCCCGGCAGTAACTGACGATAGGGAAGAGTTATCCGGAAAAACGGCGAATCATGATTAATTTTTTCAAAAAGGGACACCGCCTCATCGGGCCGGGAGTGAAAGACAATCATCCCCTTGAGCGCCAACCGGAAATTCCTGTACGGGGAACGAAAGGGAATGTGTTGCAAACTTGCCAGGGCATCGGCATCCTGTTTCAGGCTGTAGGCACGTAAGGCCCGATCGGCATGGGGAAAGTGCATCAACAGGGCTGAATCGTCAGGAAAAGCCGTCAAGATGTCGGCCGATTCCTGTCCGCTGAGCAGTAATGCGGCAAAGGTTTCCTCAATGACATGTTTCTGCTTTTTTGCCAGCGTGGCTGCCGCCTTCCTGTGTGTCTGCGCAGCCTCATTGATCTTTCCTGCCTTGAGAAGAAGAAAGACATGAAGCCCGGGGGAATAATGGGGAAACAAGAGTTTGGCATTTTGATAAATACCAAGTGCTTCCTTATGCATCATCTTGGCCGTCAGCTGATTGATCCGGCCCGAAAAGGCGGCGAGAAGCGGCTGCCGCCACTGGTCATCCCCCGTTTCCTTATACAGACGACGAAAGATTTTAATGGCCTGGCTGAATTGTCCGGTGGACAGAAATTTTTTCCCCTTGGCGGGCTGACTTGCCCCACGGGTTGCACCGCTGTTTTTCTTTCTTCTTCTTTTCTTTTTAGCCATCGCTCTACTGTTGCGCCATTATAATGGAGGAAACCGTCATATTGTAGAAAAACGAAATCGAAAAATTTTCATCGCCAAATTCCGGTTATTCGTACGCCTGGAATATCAATACCGATGCAGTCGACATAAAAGGCAGGTTATAATAAATAAGCTGGTTCATGCAACGATGAAATACATGCGGGAGATCCGATCTGGCCATGACCACTGTAGCAACGGGGTAATTGGTCAGGGGCGTCGATCAGTATACATCCGTTCCACCCATTCACACAAAAAAAATGGACAACAGCCGGTAGATACTCTATACTTTTCTTTCTCCATCAAGTTTTTCAGGGTATATTTCTGCTTATGCACAGCTCTCATCTTCTCAAAATAATTTGCGCTTTCACATATTTTCTCTTCCTTCAATCCGCCTCATCGACGTGGTGCGCTGATACACAGACGGCTTACCCGCAAAAATGGACAGTGGTTGCAGCGGTACAGCAGGCGCTGAAGGGAAATCCGGATGCCGGCATTGCCCGCCGGCGAATAGAGGCAGCCAAGGCTGCCATCACCCGGGCAGGGGCGGCTTTTTATCCACGTCTTGATCTCAGCGCTGAATACGGCCAAACCAACAATCCCATTTTTTCATTCGGCAATATCTTAAACCATGGTTCTTTCACCAACGATATCAACTTCAATGATCCGGGAACGACCGATAATCTCCGTCTTGCCGCCACGGTAAAGTATCGTCTCTACAACGGCGGCCGGGACCGGGCTGGTGTCCATGCGGCAAAAGCGCGGCAACAGGCCGAAGAACAAAACCGGCAAGCCGTCCTGTCCATTTTAGCCGACGAAGTTGTGCGCAGTTTTTATACCATTGTTCAGGCGGAAGAAATCGTCGAAGCCCGCAAATCCGCCATTACCGCTATTACGGCATCTCTTACAGTGGCAAAGGCCCGCTATGATGCTGGTGACCTGCTCAAGGCAAGTCTCCTTGATATCGAGGTACAGCAGTCTTCCGCCCATGAACAGCTTATCCAGGCAAGACACGGGTTAAACTTAGCCAAACGCGGTTTTCTCAATCTGCTCGGCCTTCGGCTGCCTGATATCGACATCGATATTGCCCAGCAATTTCCCCAACAGGTTCCCGACAACCCGGATGAAAACAGGCGCCCTGAAATACAACGTCTGAACGCTCTGATTCAGGCGGCGGAAGAACAGTTAAACAGAGCAAAGGGAGATTATTACCCCACGACCGATCTCTTCGGAAGTTATCAGGTGGACCAGGGATTTATTGATGAAGAGAACAGCGGCAACTCCTGGATGGCCGGTGTCAAGCTCAACTACAACCTGTATGAGGGCAGCAGAACCGAGGCCGCCGTCGCCGCCGCCACTGCGGACCTGGCCCGGACCAAAGAAATGAAGCGAAAAATGGGCCTGGCCATTACCTATGAAATTGAAAAGGCGCAGTTAGCGCTCAAGCAGGCCGAGGAGCGACTCCTCGTCACCGACAAACAGGTTACGCTTGCCAACGAAAGCGCCCGTCTCTCCCGGGAACGATTTCGTGAGGGCGTCATTCTCTCGTCCAGCCTGATTGATGCAGAAAACCGGCTGACCGACGCCCGGGTTCACTCGTCTCTGGCGAAAGCCGCGCGAATGATAGCCATAGCAGACCTGCGCCGGGCGGCCGGCCTCCCCCAATTTCCCGACGCAGAGCCCAAAAACAACCCACAGCCTGCAGAAAAATTCCCCTCTCCACAACCTGAATAAGCCCATGCCATCTACAATATTTGCTGCCCTGATCTGCCTTTTTTCCTGCTGCAGTCTTTCTCCGATCCTCGCTCAAGGGACAACATCAACGGGAACAAATGCACCGGTCAAAGTACAAACCATCACCGTCCACGAAGAACAGATCAACTCAAAAGTTGAAGTCGTCGGAACGGTGCAGGCCGTAGACCGGGCCGTCATAGCCGCTAAAATCACCGGCACCATCGTCGAACTGCCGGTGGTTTTAGGCTCAAGAGTAACGAAAGGGGATTTGCTGGTTAAAATCGCCGCTGAAGAAATTTCCGCCCGGGTGCTGCAGGCCCAGGCCCAGCTCACGCAGGCAAAAAGAAATCTCAACAGAGAGGAAAAATTACTCAAGCAACATGCCTCGACTCCTGAGACCGTTAAATCCATGCGCGACATGCTCGCAATTGCCAGGGCCGGGTATAAAGAGGCCGTGAGCATCATGGACTTTACGACCATAACCGCACCGTTTTCCGGTGTTATCACCAAAAAAATTGCTCATAACGGTGACTTAGCCACCCCTGGCGTGCCGCTGCTTTCCCTTGAAAATGATCGACAATTGCAGGTGGTGGCTTCCATTCCGGCAACCATTGCATCGCGGATACAACAGCATCAACTATTACAGGTGCATATACCAACGGCAAAAACTACCATTGAAGGTGCGGTTGCGGAAATCTCTCCGGTCATTGATCCTGTTTCGCGAACCTTGCCGATAAAAATTAATCTTACCTCGACAACAGGCTTGCGTACCGGCATGTTTGCCCGGATCGAACTGCCGGGAACAAAGGCCGTTACTCTGATGGTTCCGGAGCAGGCCGTCATCCCCTTTGGTCAACTGCAAAAGATATTTGTGGTGAAAAAAAATACAGCCAGGCTTCGACTGGTCCGAACGGGAATACACGAAAAAGGCCGGATTGAAATTCTCTCAGGCCTTGCGGCCGGTGAACAAATCGTTACAGGCAATAATCGTCACCTCATCAGCGGACAACGACTGCTTACCAACAATTGACCGGCATGAAGAATGTCACCTGAACGATGAATGGCCCGATATTGCAGTGTATTTTTCAAGACGCCGGTGCGAAACGATGATAACTTTATAATTAACTGATGGATAATACGCCAAAAATTTATAAAGGGTTTGCCGGGAAACTGGCCTCCTTTTTCATAGATTCCAAGCTCACCCTGATTATTGTTTTTGCCTCACTCCTTCTTGGAATGCTTGCCGTTTACCTGCTGCCCCGGGAAGAGGAACCGCAGATCAAGGTTCCCATGATTGATGTCATGGTCTCCATGCCCGGCGCAAGTCCCAGGGAAATAGAAGAGCGTGTTTCCATCCCCATGGAAAAGCTGCTCTACGAACTCCCGGGCATTGAATACATCTATTCCACCTCGATGCAGGGCAGGTCCCTGTTGGTTGCCCGCTTTTATGTGGGTGAAAACCTGGAAAACTCCATCGTTCGCCTCAACCAGAAGCTGGCTACCAACTTTGACCGGATCCCGCATGGGGTCTCGCAGCCGCTTGTCAAACCGCACACCATTGACGATGTGCCTGTCCTGGCCCTGACTTTTCATTCAAAAAAATATGACCATTTCGCCCTGCGCAGGCTTGCCGCCCAGATTGACGATGAGATAAAAAATATTTTTGAAGTCGCGGAGACGAAACTGATCGGCGGCAACCGACGGCAAGTGCGGATTCTCTTCGATCCCCTGAAAGTTGCCGCCAGAAATCTGGGCCTGCAACAACTGATCCCAGCTCTGCAGCAGGCCAACCGACAGGCAGTTGCCGGAAACCTGATGACGAACAACCAGGAAATACTCCTGCAGACCGGCTCCTTTCTCTCCTCGACAAAAGAAATCGGCAGAATTGTTGTTGGAGTATATGGCGGCAACCCCGTCTATCTCGACGAAATTGCCCAAATCGCTGACGGACCCGAGGAACCGGATAACTACGTCCTGTTCGGCCACGGCAAAAACACACCGGAAGAGGCTGCGGTAACACTTTCGGTTGCCAAACGTCCCGGAGCCAATGCCGTTCATGTTGTGGAAACCATTTTAAAAAAAGTGGAGAGCCTGAAGGGGACCGTGATTCCTGAAGATGTTGAAGTCACCGTTACCCGTGATTACGGCGAAACCGCTGCTGAAAAATCAAACGAGTTGCTGTTTCACATGGGTATTGCCGTCATCGGGGTGGCGATACTTATCCTTCTTTTTTTAGGCTGGCGCGAGTCACTTATTGTCCTGTTGGCCATCCCCTCCACCTTATCGCTGACCCTGCTCGTCTTTTACCTGCACGGCTATACCTTAAACCGAATCACCCTCTTTGCCCTGATATTTTCCATCGGCATTTTAGTCGATGACGCCATCGTTGTTGTCGAAAATATCGTCCGCCACATGCGTCTGCCCTATAATAAAACCAGACCCCTGCTCACTGTAGCGATCGAAGCGGTTTCCGAAGTGGGCAACCCCACCATCCTGGCCACCTGGGCTGTCATTGCGGCCATTCTGCCCATGGCCTTTGTCGGCGGGCTGATGGGGCCCTATATGCGCCCCATCCCGGTGGGCGCCTCTGCGGCAATGCTCATCTCCATGTTTATCGCCTTTACCATCACCCCCTGGGCGGCGATTCATATTCTTAAAAAAGACTGCAGCCCGGAAGAATGCGCCATTGAGGAAGAAACCGACACCGACCATGCCCAGAATGATTTTTTCACCCGCCTGTATCACAGGTTCATGGAGCCGCTGCTGGCCCATGCTTTCTGGCGCCTGCTGTTTTTCGCCGTCATCATATTCCTGCTCCTGGCCAGTTGTTCCATGGTTTATTTCAAGCTGGTCAAGGTCAAGATGCTGCCCTTTGATAATAAATCTGAATTTCAGGTTATCCTGAACATGCCCGAAGGGTCTACACTGGAGCACACGATTAGGGTCGCCCTGGAAATGGCCGCTGTTGTCGGGGTGGAACCGGAAGTCGTCAACTACCAAGTGTACGCGGGCACAGCGGCTCCCTATAACTTCAACGGTCTGGTCCGCCATTACTTCATGCGTTCAGGCCCGACTGTGGCCGATATCCAGGTTAACCTGCTGCCGAAAAGCAAACGGGACAAGCAAAGCCACGATATTGCCAAAAGGGTCCGGCCGGCCATTGCCGCCATTGCCGGGAAATATGGGGCCGCTGTTGCCGTAGCCGAGGTGCCGCCCGGACCGCCGGTTCTGCAAACCCTGGTAGCCGAAATTTACGGTCCGACCGACAAGGACCGGGTGTCCCTGGCAACAAAGGTAAGAAAAATCTTCGCCGACACGGACGGGGTGGTGGATATTGACTGGTACCGGGAAAAGGATCGCAGCAAGCTCGTTGTCCTGGTAGACAAGGAAAAAGCGGCCTTAAACGGTATTTCAGAAGGGGCTGTCAACCGGGCCATCCAGCTTGGGCTGCACGGCCGCTCCATTGATCTTTTTCATCAATCCCGGGATAAGGAAGAGATCAATATCCTGCTGCGAATGCCCTTGGCCATGCGCTCAACCATTGACGGCCTCCTCAATATCTCCCTGCGCCCGGATAAAAATCCGGCAGGTCCACTGGTTCCACTCAGAGAGTTGGTACGGGTTGAAGAACGGCCGGTCGAGCAGCCAATCTACCGGAAAAACCTGAAACCGGTCATCTATGTCACCGGGGATGTGGCCGGAGCGGCGGAGAGTCCGGTCTATCCTATACTGGCTATGAATAAAAAACTTACCGCTCTCGACGGCCGCGACTTTGGCGGTCGACAAGAAAATATTGTTCTCTATAACCTGCACCAGCCGTTTACCGAAACCGAACCGGCCATGAAATGGGACGGGGAATGGCATATTACCCTTGAAGTCTTTCGAGACCTGGGCCTGGCCTTTGCCGTGGTTATGATCCTGATTTATATGCTGATGGTGGGTTGGTTCAAAGATTACATCACTCCTCTGGTAGTGATGGCGGCCATTCCTTTTTCCCTCATTGGTATCCTGCCCGCGCATTGGGCGCTGGGTGCGTTTTTCACTGCCACTTCCATGATCGGTTTCATGGCAGGTGCCGGAATTGTCGTTCGTAATTCCATAATCCTGGTTGATTTTATTGAACTGCGCCGCAGCCACGGTCTGCCGCTTGCAGAAGCCGTGGTCGAGGCCGGCGCCGTCCGTTTTCGTCCCATGCTGCTGACCGCGCTGGCCGTGGTCGTCGGCTCATCGGTCATATTAGCCGATCCCATATTCCAGGGACTTGCCATCTCACTGATGTTTGGTGAAATTGCAAGCCTTCTTATCAGCCGCATGGCCGTGCCGGTGCTCTACTATATGGTCAAGCGCCGTGGAGAAAAAATACAGGAAAAATCGGCCTAACCCCTTGGGATAAGGTCGAGCCATAAAGAGGAAAAAATTGGACATTACCGCCATCTGGAAACCTGAATACAGCGTAGGACACCAGGAGATTGACGAGCAGCACAGGTACCTCTTTGAGCTCTGGATCATGCTCGATTCAATGAAAAACCAATCGGATAACAAACTTTCTCTTGAGCAGGCCCTGCTTTCACTCTTTGACTATGTAGAAATTCATTTCTCCAATGAAGAAAATTACCTACAAGCACATCCAACTATCGAAGAACATAAAAAAATCCATGCTGATTTTATCGGTCAAACTAAACTATTCATGGAACAGTTTTCTGCGGAAAAATTAGATATTCATACCGTTGTCGATTTCCTTCTTGACTGGATCACTCATCATATCGTTAAAACGGATGTCCGTTATTTTAAGGAACTGAAACAAAAGGCCTGAAAACCACCACTCCCGGCCAATGTTGATGGACTCGTGAAAAATCCAAAACGGTTTTACCTGAAAACGTAAAAACAGCAACCTGGTAGCTTGCCACCGTCGGTTTTGTGTCTTTTTACGAAACCGACAATGTCAGCCGGCAAGCTTATTTCCGGAGCATGCTCTTAATTCCCGGCTGATCGCCAGTGTCACGAAACCGTTCTCGAATCCGTACAACATCATCCATGTTGCCCAGGAAAATATCAAGCAGCCCGGGATCAAAATGAAGTCCTCCGCCCTGTTGAAGGATATCAACCGCCTGGGTAATCGACATGGCATCCTTGTATACCCGCTTTGTCGTCAGGGCGTCAAAAACATCGGCCACTGCCGCTATCCGGGCCTCCACCGGAATCTGCTCACCACAGATCCCATCGGGATAGCCGCTGCCGTCATATTTCTCATGATGCCCTCTTGCGATAACTGCGCCGATCTGTAACAATTTCGCTTTGGAATCCGCAAGAATACGAAATCCAAAAAGGGCGTGTTCTTTCATAAGAGAAAATTCCTCTGCGGTCAGCTTGCCGGGTTTGAGTAAAATGGCATCGGGGATACCGATCTTGCCCACATCGTGTAACTGGCTTGCGAGACGAATCAACTCGCAGCGGTCACGATCAAAACCGAGACCATGGGCAATGATCTTACAATAATGGCTCATGCGCAGGGTATGCTGAGCAGTTTCATCATCGCGAAATTCCGCAGCTTTTGCCAGACGTAACACTGTTTCTTCACTGGCAACAGCCAGTTCCTGTTTGGCTTCCTGCAGATTCCGGGTACGCCTTTGAACCAGCTCCTCAAGCCTTTCGTTCTGCCGCCGATGTTCCATCTCAAGGAAACGTCCTCTAAGACCATTGATAACATTGATCACCAGTTCATTTCGACTCACGGGCTTAATCATATAGGAAAAGGCACCCAGTTCCAAGGCCTTGACAGCTACCTTGCGGTCGTCAACCGCCGACACCACAATCACTGCCATATCCCGAAACTGCTCTCTCGCCTCTCGCAAAAGATCTATGCCACCCATACCCGGCATATTGATGTCAGTGATCATCAGGGAAAAGTCACTCTGTCCGAGCACCTCCAGAGCCTCCTCTCCACCGGATGCCGTCTGACAATAAAACCCCTCAATCTCAAGGAACCGGCTGAAAATATTTTGTAAATCCCGCTCGTCATCGACAATCAGGACACGATGTTCAACTGGTTGTACAACCAAAATATATTCTCCTAATAAAAATTCCTGTTTGCTGAATTACTGCGCTTCGTATTTCTTACGCCCTGTCTCCTTATTGTCGAGAACCGTCCGAACTGCCTCAGCGAGGAGTCTACTGTCAACAGGTTTGAGAAGAAACTTTCTTATTCCGATAACCTTTGTCTGCTCCTCATCAATGAGTTCACTGTAGCCGGTACAGAGAATAATCAGCATCTGCGGACTTCTTTTTAAAATCTTCCCGGCCAGCTCGGCCCCGGTCAGATGGGGCATGGTCATGTCGGTTATAACAAGATCAATGGTGTCCCCATGGGTGCTGAACCAGTCGAAAGCCTCCCTGCTGTCCGTATAGCTGTCCACAATATAACCAAGCCCTACCAGTATCCGCTCCATGATGTCCACCAGCAACGGTTCATCGTCAACAAGTAGAATATGTTCATTTCCCCGAGGAAGCGGCACCTGTTTAGCAGGGCGGTGTTCTTCCTCCTTTTCCCGATCAATGACCGGCAGATAGACATGAAAGGTCGTTCCCTGACCGGGCTCACTGGTAACGGTAATCTCTCCGCCATGACTTTTCACGATTCCGTGAACAGCTGACAGGCCAAGGCCTGTTCCCTGGCCCTTTTTCTTGGTGGTGAAAAAGGGGTCAAAAATCCTTCCCTTGATATGCGGTTCTATACCACTGCCGGTATCGCTTACCGTTAAATCAACCCAGCGTCCCGATTGAATGGGCGGAGAGAAACCACTTGGATCAAAGGAACCAATATCGAATTCAGTAAGACTGACCCGCAGCTCCCCTCGTTGCCCTTCCATAGCCTGTTTTGCATTGGTACACAGGTTCATCAACACCTGATGAATACGGATAGGATCGGCAAGTACGGATCCACATTTATTCTCAATATGTTGCTGTAGATCAATGGTAGCCGGCAGGGAAGAACGAAGCAGTTTCAAGGCCTCTTTCACAACAAACTGCAGTTTAACCGATCTGAGGTCCTCTTCTTCCTGACGACTGAAAGTCAAAATCTGCTTGACCAGACCGGCTGCACGATTACCGGCAATAATTATCTGGGTCACATCCTGCCTGGCGGGATCATTTTCGGCCAGTTGTATTTCAACCATTTCCGCATAGCCAAGGATCGCAGAAAGGATATTATTAAAATCATGAGCAATGCCGCCGGCGAGAGTGCCGATAGCCTCCATTTTCACTGCCTGATTCAGTTGTTTTTCCAGGGCAACTTCCCGGGTAACATCGCGCTTCACCGAGACATAATTTGTGATCTTACCATTCAGGCTGCGAACAGGAGAGATAGTTACATCTTCTTCAAAAAGCGTTCCGTCCTTGCGCCTGTTTATCAGATGTCCCTTCCACACCTGACCGTTAACAAGCACCTGCCACATTTTCTTATAAAAATCAATCCCATGAACACCACTTTGCAGAATGTTCGGATTCTTGCCATAGGCCTCTTCGGCACTATAACCGGTCAAACGCTCAAAGGCCGGGTTCACATACTCGATCAAGGCATCAGCATCGGTGATGACAATCGCTTCCGCAGCCTGGTCAATAGCCGACATAAGCCGAATTTTTTCCGTCTCTGCCTGTTTCTGCCGTGAAACATCAACAACTATAGCCATTCCACCCCGTACTTTCCCATGCCCGTCATACAAGGGAGCGGTTCGTAACGAGATAAATATTGTCATCCTTCTGATTGTTGTGCGATACTCTCCTTCCCACCATCCTTCCTTTCCAGCCAGGGTTTCTTCCAAGGCCGGCAGTATTCTCTTGTCCTTCAGTTTTCTTACATTAAAGCCTATCACCTGGTCACGGTCGACCTGCATTAATTGCAGATAATTCTCATTACAATCCGTCACATGAAGACTGGTGTCAAAATGAACAATCCCCACCGGCGCCCGTTCAAACAACAGACGATAGCGCTCCTCACTCGCACGGATCTGCTCTTCAATGGAGCGCTGCCTGGTGACATCAACTATTACACTCTGCACGGCAACAGGTTTTCCGGCATCATCCTGAATGACTGTTGCCGTGACCTGAACCAGAGAGGGGGTGCCATCCGCTTTATACAACTCATAATCATTACCGGAAAACGCTTCTCCCTGCAGAAACCGCGGATAATGACGGTTAAAAAGCAGACGACTGTCAGGCGTCATAAAATCTATCAGATTTCTGCCGACAACATCCTCGGGAAGATAGCCGAATGTGTCTGTAACCGATTGATTAATAGCCCAAATTTTTCCTGTGGGAGAAGAGGACAGATAGGACAGAGGTGACTGTTCAAAGAGATTCCTGTATTTTTCCTCGATCTGCTTCTGCTCTGTAATATCCCGGCCTATAACAACAAGGACCTTCCTTCTGCCATCACTGTGAAATAAAGGAATTTTATAGACATCAAATACATGGGACTTTCCATCAACGACACGAATAATCTCGTTGTTTCGGCTTACTTCCTTTTTTTTCCAAGCTCTCTCATCACTTGCCTCGCAGGTAAGGAAAGTATCCCTGTACAATGATGAGGTGTATTCAGCGAGTTCCGCATCGGTCTTTCCTCGATAATCAACATCTTCAAGGCCAAAGAGTCGGAGGTCGGAGGTATTGGCCAACAGCCACCTTCCCTGACCGTCCTTTACGCAAATAATATCGGGAATGGAATCGATAATCACCCGCAGCAAATCCCGTTTGTCCTGCAGTCTTCTTTGTTGATACAGACGATCACTGATGTCCCGGGCCACGGAAATAAAAAGCGGTTCATCACCTTCCTCAAGCACATTTACTTTGGCCTCCACAGAGAAAGTATGCCCATCTTTACGACGATGCGTCCCCTGAAAAGTCAAGGGGTCGTCGGATAGAAGGGTCTTCCCTATCACAGCTTCAACCCTGTCCTTGGGAAAATCAAGATCGATATCGGAAACATTCAAGGCCAATAATTCTTCACGGGTATACCCCAGACTCGCGCAGGTCTGCTCATTCACATCAACAATACGTCCCCGACCATCATAAATAAACAGAGCATCCGAAACATAATCAACAAAACGACGATTTCTCTCCTCACTGTGGCGAATTCGCTCTTCGGCCTGCACCCGGGCTGTAATATCCTCACCGGTACTGAGGATACCGTTGATCCTGCCTTCGTGATCGGTTAATACCGTGTTATGCCAGCCGATTATTCGCTGCTCGCCGTTGCGGGTCAATATTTTGTTTTCATGGGATTCCGGTGTCTCCTCTTCTCCGGCTATGATTCGGAAAAAACGATCCCGCAATACTTGCCGGTTTTCAGGAGGAATACAACGATCATACCAGTTGATACCGACCAATTCCTCAGCGGAATATCCAAGCAGCACACAACCAGCTGTATTAATGAGAGAAATCCTGCCTCGGCCATCAAGGGCAATCACCATCACTCCGATCTTGTCTAAAAACTGTTGACAGGTCTGTTCTTTAATAATCATCGTCGATTTCGACTTCTCACATTCATGTTACCCGGTCACAACCCGGTTGCGACCGGATTCCTTTGCCGTATACAGTGCCTCGTCAACGCGTTTAAGCAGTGAATCAATGCTATCAACCCGCCCAAGACTGGTCACGCCGACGCTTACCGTCAAATGATCGGCGTCAACAAAGGCATGCTCGGCAATACGCAAGCGCAACCGTTCCCCCAGAGCATGCGCCATATCGCCACCGGTGCGGGGCAATAACACCATGAACTCCTCGCCTCCCCAGCGGGCCAGCGTATCAGCCTGCCGTATGGTTTCCATGCTCAAGCGGACAACCTCCTGAAGAACCCGGTCCCCGGCATTATGTCCATATTGATCATTGATCCTCTTAAAATGATCAATATCAAACATCAAAAGAGAAAACGGCTCTCCGTAACGGCTGGCCCTCTGCAGCTCCCTGACCAGCAGGTCCATGAACATCCTCCGGTTATAGGCACCCGTTAACGGATCGGTTGTTGAAAGGCGCTGCAATTGTTCCTCGGCCTGTTTAAGGGTTGTAACATCCCTATTGGTGGTTCGTCGTCCAATCCAGGTGCCATCGGAGGAATACACCGCCTGACACTGGTGCCAGATCCAGCGGACCTCACCATTTTTATGAAAAATGCGGAAGGTTACCTCGGCGGGACCGGTTGCCTTGACATAATGAAGCCGCCGATGCTCCTGAAAAATCTCCAAATCATCCGGGTGAACGATGGAGGAAATGAAATGAGGGTCATCATAGAAAACATCCCGGGAATATCCGGTGATATCCAGACAACTCGGGGTAATATAAACGGCCTGGTCCCTGGTACCATACCAGACATCCCAATCGACTGAAGATTCGGCCATAATCTTGAAAAGTTCTTCCTTGCGGCGCAACTGTTCAAACCTCTGCCTGAGATCCTCACAACTCTCGTCATACGAACATTTTTTCGGCTGACTCAATGCGTTTTCCTCTTCAATTTATTTGATCTATTCCGTATAATTAGTCAATTATTCATTAGAGTTAATGAAACATTGACCGAATATTTACTATTGTACGCTGTGTAAAAAACGATGGCAAGAAATATAGAAAAATTCGGCAAATCAACCGCACGACCTTTCTCTTGTAGTAACCGTTCAGCGGGACTACAACGTTTCGGATATCTCAGACCTGTAAGTGTTTACCAGTGCCTTAGATTTGTTCATTTTGGACCTAAATCCTGCAGTTGTTCGTGCACCGAGAACGTTGAGACGGGTGCGGATACAAGGAGGCAAGGGAATTTCGGCACAGGTGTACTGTTGGTCCATCGAGCACGAAATTCGTGAAGCCGACACAGTAGATGTGCCTGTATCGACGTTCGAATGCCGGATAACTGCAGGATTTAGGTTTGACTTTGAAGCATACTGGTGCTATTCGAGAAGTTCAAAATGGACGAAGAGGTAAGCGTAGACTCCGTGAGGTACTGGTGAACACTTACCCCCTTGTACAAAATATCGGTTTCGGATAGTTTCCCCCATTGAAGAATCTCCTCACCTTCGAGGTGCATCTATAAATCTTTTCCCATTGAGTCTGACCATTGACAACAACCCGACGTAAACGCAACGCGGCCAAGAAAGCACCACTTTATACCGCCACCTGCAGCGCCGGCCTGGAAGATCTGGTCAAGGCGGAAATCCAGGAATTCGGCGGTACAAACATCACCACGGCGCCCGGCGCTGTTTCCTGGAACGGTAAACTGGAAACAGCCTACCGGGCCTGCCTCTGGTCCAGATTTTCCTCACGCATACTTCTGCAGTTAGCAAGCTTTGACGCTCCGGATACCGATGCCCTGTACCACCAGGTGAATGCTATTGAATGGGATATCCATTTTTCACCGACGGCCACTTTTGCCGTCTACTGCACTCTCTCCGATTCCGCCATCACCCACTCTCACTTCGCCTCTCTGCGCGTCAAAGATGGTATTGTCGACTACTTTCGCTGGCGAACCGGAAAACGACCAGATATTGATGTCCGCAAACCCGGTATTCGCCTCAACCTGCATATCAGGGGTGACAAAGCGAGCCTGGCTCTTGATCTCTCCGGAGACAGCCTGCACCGGCGCGGCTATCGGGAACAGGGCGGCCCGGCCCCGCTCAAGGAGACCCTGGCCGCCGCCATTGCCCACTTAAGCGGGGTTGACAACGCGTTTCCGGCGGACACCATCCTGCTCGATCCCATGTGCGGCTCCGGCACCCTGCTGATTGAAGCGGCCCTCATCTTCAGTGATTCAGCGCCGGGACTGCAGAGGAACACGAAAAATTTCGGATTCATGTACTGGAAACGGCACAGTAAAAAGATATGGGACGCCCTTGTCACCGAGGCGCTGGAGCGTGAGGAAGCGGGCCAGAGCAGGCCCTGGCCGCAGATCATCGGCTATGATGCCGATCCCCTGGCCGTGGCTGCCGCCCGAAAAAATGTTGCCCGGGCCGGACTTGGTGACAACATCATCATTAAACAGGCACAGCTTGCCAGACTCCATTGTCCCGGAAAAAACGGCCTAATAATTACCAATCCGCCCTATGGTGAGCGGCTTTCCGAAAAAGAAGCCGTGAAATACCTGTATCGGTTTTTAGGGTGGCGCTTTGCCGAAGACTTTCCCGGATGGCGGATGGGATTTTTCTCTGCCAATCCTGATCTCGCCGATCTGGTCGGTCTCAAATGGGACGGACGATATCCGCTCTATAATGGTCCGATCAAATGCCGCCTTATGGTCGGTGATCATAAGGCGCGCGCCAAACAACCGCCCGGCAGGCTGCGGATATCAGATGAAGATATTTCCGGTCCGGGCGGTGAGCTGGCCAACCGTCTGCGTAAAAACTGGGACCGGCTTTCCCCCTGGGCACAAGAAAATGATATCTCATGTTTTCGTCTCTATGACGCCGACATGCCCGAATATAATCTGGCCATTGACATCTATGAACGATTTGTCCATGTCCAGGAATATGCACCGCCCAAATCCGTTGATTCCCAAAAGGCCTCGGAGCGGTTCACCACCGGTCTGCAGGTCCTTCGTCAGCTGTTTTCCCTTGAACGCAGCCAACTCTTTATAAAAACCAGGAAACCGCAAAAGGGCAGAAGCCAGTACCAGAAAAAACAGAGAGAGGGAAAACTCTTTGTCGTCCATGAGGGCGGAGCCGAATTTCTGGTCAACTTTACGGATTTTCTCGATACCGGTCTTTTTTTAGATCACCGGAAGACCCGGGCCCGCATCGGTGAGCTTGCCCGCGGCCACACCTTTCTCAATTTATACGGATATACCGGCTCAGCCACCGTGTATGCGGCCATGCACGGGGCAACCTCAACGACGACTGTTGATATCTCTGAAAAATACCTGACCCGAACCCAGGCTAATCTTTCGCTTAATGGGTATGGCGGGCCGCTCCATACCACCATCTGTGCCGACTGCATGCAGTGGCTGAAAAGCGAACGCGGACGGTATGGGGTGATTTTTGTTGATCCGCCGACCTTTTCCAATAATCGGCACCGAAAACAGTCCTTTTCCATCCAGGACGAGCATGAGGAGCTTCTTCGCCTTGCCATGGAACACCTCTCCAGAGAGGGCATTTTGCTTTTTTCCACCAATTTCAAAAAATTTTCCCTGGCGCCGGGCCTGCTGCGTGACTTTGGTGTTAAGGAAATCACCGACCAGACCCTGCCGATGGATTTTAAACACAAGGGAAGCGCGCACCGCTGTTTTGAATTTCGCCACCGAAATGAGCTGGAGGAAGATGCATCATGATCACCCATCCCGACCAGGAAATTGTCCAGATTGTTGATGCGGACGACAACGAAATAGGCGCGGTCGCCCGCCACATCATGCGCAGGCAGCGACTGATCCACCGGGCCTCGTATATCCTGGTGTTCAATAACAAGCAGGAGCTTTTCGTCCAGAAGCGGACCATGAACAAGGACATGTATCCCGGCTATCTTGATGTGGCCGCAGGCGGCGTGGTCCTGGCCGGAGAGAGTTACGAACAGTCGGCCGAGCGGGAACTGGATGAGGAGTTGGGCATCAGGATAAAATTACGCTTTCTTTTTGATCAGTATTACGAAGATACGGACAACCGGGTGTGGGGGAGGATATTTTCCTGCATCCATGAAGGCCCGTTTACCTTCCAGCCGGAAGAAGTTGCAGACGGATGGTTTATGCCCATTGACAAGGCCCTTCATTTAAGCAAAAAAGAACCGTTCACCCCGGATGGACTGGAAATATTGCGGCGGTTGACGAATGAGCAGAAAGCATAAAATCGCGGCTGAATCCGCTCCTACGCTGCAAAGAAAGATTCGCTATTGATTACCCGTTGTCCCATAGGTGAAGCAGCTCTGTAATTCCCTGGCGGGCAAGGCCGCTCATCTGCGCAAGCATGTCCGGATCAAAGGGTTTTCCTTCTGCCGTACACTGCAACTCGATAAATCGTCCGTCGCCGTTCATGACAAAGTTGGCATCCACCTCGGCGGTCGAATCTTCGCTGTAATCCAGATCAAGGACGGCACGACCGGCCACCACCCCGGCGCTGACCGCCGCCACCGGCATGATCTGCGGTAGGGCGATCAGTTTCCCTGCCGCAACCATCTTCTTCAGGGCCTGCTTAAGGGCCAGAGCAGCCCCGGTAATGGAGGCGCAACGGGTGGAGCCGTCGGCGTTGATCACGTCGCAATCCACCCGCAGAGTATGTTCTCCCAGATCGGTCAAATCAACCATCATACGCAGGGAACGGCCGATGAGCCGCTGGATTTCGTAGGTGCGGCCGGAACGGCCCACGGCAGCCTCACGCCTGCCCCGGCTGTGAGTGGCGCAGGGCAGCATTCCATATTCGGCGGTAATCCAGCCCTTACCCTGCCCCTGCAAAAAAGGCGGCACCTTGTCTTCTATGGATACCCCGCACAGGACATGAGTGCCGCCCATCCTGATCAGGACCGATCCATCGGCATGGGGCTGGGCATCATATTTTAGAGAGACCGGACGCAACTCATTATCGGCCCGACCATCGGCACGTAAACGCATCGTTATAATTTCCGTTTGTCAATGACTCGTTTTGATTTCCCCTCGGATCGTTCCAGGGTTTTCTCTTCCACCAGCTTAACGTTAACACCGATCCCTAATTCCGAGGCCAGGCGGGCCTTGATATGGTCAACCATTTGGCGCTGTTTTTTCATCTCATCAAAGAAAATTGATTCATTCACCTCCACCATGACCGTCACCTTATCGGAGTGATTTTCCCGCTCGACAATGATCTGGTAATGGGGCTCGGTTCCTTCGATCTCAAAGAGAACCTTTTCAATCTGGACGGGAAAAACATTCACCCCCTTGATGATCAGCATATCATCACTACGCCCCATAACCCGCTGCATCCGCATCAGTGTCCGGCCGCAGGGACAGGGTTCGGGGATAAGCCGGGTCAAGTCGCGGGTCCGATAACGGATCATGGGAAAGGCCTCTTTGGTGAGCGTTGTAATCACCAGTTCGCCGACCTCGCCGGGCGGTACCGGCTCCAGGGTTTCGGGGTCAACCACTTCCAGGAGGAAATGATCCTCATTGATATGAAGTCCGTTACACTCCTCGCACTCACCGGCAACCCCAGGTCCCATAACTTCGGACAGCCCATAGTTATCCGTAGCCCGAATACCCAGTTTTTCATTAATTTCCCTCCGCATGGCCTCGGACCAGGGCTCGGCCCCGAACAGTCCGTAGCGCAGGGAAAGACCATTTGGATTAACGCCCATCTCCATCATGGTGTCGGCAATAATCAGGGCATAGGAAGGGGTACAGACCAGGGCCGTGGTCTTAAAATCCTGCATGATCTGAATCTGCCTTTTGGTATTGCCGGCGGAAATCGGAATAACCGAAGCGCCAAGACGTTCAGCGCCGTAATGCAGGCCAAACCCTCCGGTGAACAGGCCGTAGCCAAAAGCTATCTGGATGACATCATCCTTGGTCACTCCGGTGCCGGTAAGGACACGGGCCACCAGGTTGGACCAGTTTTTTATGTCGTTGCGACTGTAGCCGACGACCGTGGCCAGACCCGTGGTTCCGGAGGAAGAATGCACCCGGACCACATCCCTGAGCGGCACAGCAAAGAGCCCGTAGGGATAGTTGTCGCGCAGGTCCTGCTTGACGGTGAAAGGCAGACGCCGAATGTCATCCAGGCTGCGGATATCCTCAAAATCAAGTTTGAGCTCGGTAAATTTTTTCTTATAAAACGGCACATGGGTCCCCACCCGGTACAGGGTGGACTGCAGACGTTCCAGTTGTAACTGCTCCAGGTCCTCCCTGGGCATACATTCTCTTTCCGGTTCCCAATACATAAGTGCCTTCCTCCTGAATTTCCATCATAAAAAAAAGGTAAGCGTTCACCAGCACCCCATCTTCGTCCGATCAGTCTTGCTCACATAGGCGGGCTATAGATTCGCAAGCCTGCTTGAACGAACCTGGAGCACTGGTAAACGCTTACAGACCTGAGCTCGTTAGCAACTTGTTGCCCTTGGTGAACGGTTACAAAAAAAGCGTAGGAGCGGCTTCAGCCGCGAACATTGCTTCAGTCGCAATAGATACGACATAAAATTTGTGGCTACAACCCGCTCCTACCCACCTCTGTTTTGAATGGTTCACCCTGGAGGGCAAAAATCACTCTATTTTTTCCCTGCCGAGGTAGGCCCGCTGCACATCCCGGTTGGCCAGCAGATCTTCAGCTGGACCCTGAACAATAATCTTGCCGGTTTCCAGTACATAGCCGCGATCGGCAATGGCCAGCGCCGCCCGGGCATTCTGCTCCACAAGAAGAACGGTGGAGCCTTCATCACGCAGCCGGGCGATCACCCGAAAAATATCACGAACCACCAACGGCGCCAGCCCGGTGGAAGGCTCATCCATCATCACCAACCTGGGCCTGGACATAAGCGCCCGGCCCATGGCCAGCATCTGCTGCTCGCCGCCGGACAGGGTGCCGGCAAGCTGCCGGCTGCGCTCCCTGAGCACGGGAAACAGTTCATACTGGTGGCAAATCTCCTTGTCCACCGCCCGTTTCCCCTCTGCTTTCTGCAGCACGTAGCCGCCAAGAATGAGATTTTCTTCAACGCTCATGGTGGCAAACACCTGTCTGCCCTCCGGCACCAGAACGCAACCGGCGGCAACGATCCAGCGGGCGGCCTTTTTCGTACAGTCCTGATTCCGAAAAACGATTTCACCCGATTCTGCCGGGACAAGACCGATAACAGTGCTGAGCAGGGTTGTTTTTCCGGCGCCGTTGGCGCCGATCATGGTCACGATCTCACCTGCATCCACATGCAGGGAGATATTTTTCAGGACCCGCAGTTTCCCGTAACCACTATCCAGGTTGCGTACTTTGAGCATGATCAGACTACGGCCTCCTCATCCTCGCCGAGATAAATTTTAATTACCTCAGGATTTCGTTGAATGGCTGCAGGCACGTCTTCGGCAATTTTACAGCCGAAACTGAGGACAACGATCTCATCTGAAATATCCATCACCAGGGACATATCATGCTCAACCAGCAGCACGGTGATACCCATATCCCGAATTTTAGTAATCAGACGGCCGACCTCGGCGGTCTCATAAATATTTAAGCCTGCCGCCGGTTCATCAAGAAGCAGCAGTTTCGGCTCCGTGGCCAGTGCCCTTGCCATTTCCACCGCCCGCTGCTGACCAAAGGCGAGGCTGGTGGCATCAACATCGGCAAACTCTTCAATTTCAAGCAGGCGCAGCAACTGCATGGATTTTTCCCGGATTTCCCGTTCTTCCTTCCAGGTGGCCGGGGTGCGCAGCATACCGGCCATGAACCCTGCCCGACTGCGGACATGCCTGCCGACCATGACCGATTCAAGAGCGGTCATACCATGAAAGAGATTAATATTCTGAAAGGTGCGCGCCATACCCATGGCCGCGATTTTATGCGGCTTCAATCCCTGAATTTCCCGACCCTGAAAAAGAATAGTGCCGGACGAAACATTTACGTTACCGGAGATCAGGTTAAAAAGCGTCGTTTTACCGGCACCGTTGGGACCGATAACGGCCTTGATACTGCCGGGAGCAACGGAAAAGGAGACATTCTGCACCGCCTGCAGACCGCCGAAATTTTTATGAACGGATTTCAGTTCAAGCATTCTTTGCTCCGTGTTTATCGACTGAACTCACCTGCCCCAAGCGTAAACCCGGCCACTTGAATGCAAAACGATAAACTTGAATGACGTACCATGGTCATTTGAAAAACAGATGCAACCCAAGTCATCGTTAATTAATTTATTCGGGATGTTAGCAGGTTAGGGACCGGAGCGCTGTAATGAAGGCCAAATTCAACTCGAAAATCAGTTGCTTTTACCTTTGGTGAAATTTTGCCTTTTATTTTTTGTAGCTCAACAATACCATACTTCTCTAATGTCTTCAGGGTGCGAGAAAGGTTCGATTTCTTTCTGTTTGTTATTTTCTCAAGCTCAGTAATGGAATGGGGATTGTTCTCGATAATAGCACGTAATAATTTTTGATTCTCAGCGCTTAAAATCTGAGACATTGATTTTGTGGATTCAAACCATACCTTAGGTTCATCTTTTCTTGGTTTGTAAGTACCTTTAGCGATTGCCAGGGTTCGTTTGATGTAATCTTCTTTGGACATTATCCCTATTTTCATTACTCTTGTCGGCATAGTATACCCTCATTTTATTATAGCGTTATTTACATCAGCCCAGAAGTCTTCGAGTAATTGAAACGCACTTTCAAATTCATAAGGCTTCACAGTTGTTTTTTGATGTTTGTGATCCCATATTTGCCTGGTTCCTGAGAATTTCTTCTTCTTGGGCGGTTTTATTCCGTGAGCGTTGTCATACCCTACTATTCTTCTGTTATCTCCATCATGTAAGGTGAGAGAATATTTGACGCCATGAGGGATATGTATATTCTTTGGGGTAATATGAACTTTGAATTTTACCCAGAATCCATTATCCATAGGGAATATTTCCCCATCAAGTTGTAAGAGTGTTTCAAGTCCGAAATCTATCTCTTGTTTTGCCACTTATTCCATGCCCGCGAAAACTAAAAAATTATGAACAGATGATAACTCTTCCATTTATTTTTGTCTATTTTTTTAATTTACAGATCTTTGCAAGGTACGATAGAGGTAATTTTTCTATCAGTGTTCATCCGTGGTTCCCTTGCCGGCAAACAATGCCTTCACGTTCATGCTCAAAATGCCGTCCGGCGCAAAAAGCATTACCACAATCAAAATAGCGCCGAAAACAGCATCATCAAAAGAGCCAAAAACACCGCGAAGGGACAGGAAAGTCAAACCGACTCCCATGATGAGGGTGCCCCAGATATTGGCCATTCCGCCGACGGCAACCAGAGCCACATAACGAACCGATTTCATCACTGATGCCTCTGAAGGACCAATTCCACCATTGTAATGGGTGAGAAAGACCCCGGCAAAGGCGGCATACACCGCCGACAGGACAAAGACCTTCAATTTAAACCCGGCGGTGTCGATCCCGACGGCCTCAGCAGCTTCTTCCGATCCATGAATAGCACGCAGGGCCCGGCCGACTCGGGAATCAATCAAATTAAGCAACAGCCATAAGCCAATGCAGAGCAGGCCCCAGGCCACATAATAATTTTCCACCCGCAGACCGAAATCGCCGCTGACACTGATCGGCCCAAACGATCCAATGGCCGGCAACAGGGTAAAACCGGGCACCTCAGAGATACCATCCGCCTCCCCAAAATATTCTGTTGCCAGCCCGATTCTAAAAATAATAATCCCAAAACCCAGAGTGGCCATGGCCAGATAATGCCCTTTCAGCTTGAGGACTGGGATACCGATAATAAAAGCGATTATGGCCGCCATGAACACGGCAAGAATACAGGCCGCCCAGGGTGCCATCACCAGTAGCTGCTCCCCATAAATATCCTGGCCGGATACCAGCATGCCAAGGTTGCCCAGTCCATGAATCACTGGATTTCCCTGTAAACCGACCAGATTATGGGTAGTGAGGGCCGCCGACAGGTAACCGCCGATGGCAAAAAAACCGGCATGGCCAAGGGAAATCTGCCCGGCATAGCCCATGACCACGGCAAGGCCGATAACCAGCAGGGCATAGTAAGCCGACATGGTCAACTGGGTCAGATAAAAACGGGTATCGGTAAGCGTTGTCAGAACCTGGATCCCGATCACCAGACCGAACAGACAACCTATTTTCAAGAGTTTTGAGCTCTTCATTTCTAAAACTCCGTCAGGCGTGCTGCGGTGCTTGAACCAAAAATGCCGTAGGGACGGACAAAGAGAATAATCAGCAGAATAGCAATAGAGATAGCATCCTGAAAAGCCAGCGGCACAACGGCCACGGAATAGGCTTCAATAATGCCAAGGAGAATCCCTGCGGCCACCGCACCCATGGAATTACCCAAACCTCCTAAAATTGCCACTGTAAACCCCTTGATGGCCAGACTTGTTCCTGAGTCGTACTGGGTATAAGTGATCGGCGACATGACGCAGCCGGCAAGGGCACCAATACCGGCACTAAGAATGAAAGAAAGAGTCACCATGTTGCGGGTATTAATACCGCAGAGCATTGCTGCCGTTCGGTTGGCCGAACAGGCACGCATTTCCCGGCCGACTGAAGTCATCTTAAAAAACAGACTGAGTCCCAGGACCATGATTCCGCAAACACCGACAACCCAGAGTACCTGTGGAGAAATGCGCACAGCACCAAAGGAAACAGTCGTCAGTTCGTTACCGACAAAATAAGGTAGAGAACGGATGGATTCCCCCCAGATATGGAGAGCGACCTCGCGAATAAGAATGGAGAGACCGATGGTAATAATGATCATCCGTAAAACGGACGGCTTGTCAAGCCAGCGGATAAAAACAATTTCTATCAGGGCTCCGACCAGCATGGTAATTAAAACCGCCAGTGCTATGGCAACCGGCAGAGGAACAAACTGCAGAAGAGAAATGGAAATCATACCGCCAAGCATGACGAATTCGCCCTGGGCAAAATTGATTATGCCGGTGGTATTATAAATAATATTAAAACCGATGGCGACGATAGCATAAATAACGCCATAGCTGATACCGGCAAACAGATATTGAAAAAACAGGGCCTGGGTCATAGTGGAAAACAGAAGTCAGAAGACGGAAGCCGAAGAAGCATTATACCTAAATCCTGCAGTCATCCGGCATTCGAACGTCGATACAGGCACATCTACTGTGTCGGCTTCACCAATTTCGTGCTCGATGTACCAACAGTACACCTGTGCCGAAATTCGCTTGCCTCCTTGTATCTGCATCTGTCTCAACGTTCTCTGTGCACGAATAACTGCAGGATTTAGGTAATAAAAAAATAATCATGATTACCACCAAAATTCAGCGGAGCCGGAATCAGGGATAACATCACTCCAATACAAAAAATATCAACATAAACTCAAAGGCAAACACTGTGTCTATTGAGCCCGCATCATGAAAACAGCGATGTTATCCCTTGTTTCTGAGGAATGATGGTAATCAAAAAAAAATAAAAAAGATCAAAAAAAAGACGGGCAGAGAAAGCGCTGCCCGTCATATCACTTCCTGTGTCCTCAATTTATTTACTGTTGTAGAGGACGAATTTACCGTCTTTTACAGTCAACATGACAAAAGAATTGATATCGAGACCATTATGGTCTTCCGGGGAAAAGCTGAACACGCCGCCGGTTCCCGGAAATCCGTTCAGTTTTTCTATAGCCTCACGGATCTTTGCTCGATCAGCGCCACCGTTTTCAATAGCGGCAATCAGAATATTCATGGCATCGTATCCATGGCCACCAAATGTGGAGGCGGCTTCCTTATACCTGGATTCATAATCATGTTTGTACTTCAACAGCATCTTTTTCTGAGGATCGGAGTCGGGCAGGGAATCGGCAACCAGCAGGCGACCTGCCGGAAAAATGATGCCTTCAGCGGCAGCACCTGCTGCCTGGACATATTTTATATTGCCAAAACCATGACTCTGAAACAAGGGAACCTGCCAGCCCGCCTGCCGCATATTTTTAGCAATAATGGCCTGGGCAGGAACGATTGACCAGTTGACCACGGCCTGAATATCCTTGTTGGCCATCAACTTGGCCACCAGGGCGGTCAAATCAGTTGCTTTTTTATCATAGGTTTCAGCGGCAAGAACCTCAATGCCGAATTCCGGGGCAATCTTTGTCAGCTGGGCCTTACCGGCTTTGCCGAACCCGGTGTTGCCGGCAACAACGGCAATTTTGCTGATCCCCATCTTCTTCATTTCAGCATAGATTTTTTTAACGGCAAAGGAGTCTTTCTGCGGAGTCTTGAACACATAACTTGCCACAGGATTAACAATGACCTCGGCAGCGCCGCAGGAAATAAGGGTTGTTTTCCCCTGTTCGGCTATTTTTTTAATTTTCATGGACTCACCGGAGGTGGAGGGTCCGATGATGGCCAGTACCTTTTCCTCTTCGATTAACTGCTTGGCAAAAGAGATGGCCTTCTCCGGGTTGGCGCCTGAATCCTTAACAATCAATTCAATTTTTTTGCCACCGATGCCGCCGGCCTTATTGACCGCCTCAACAACCATCTCCGCAGAACGGGCCTCAGGACCGCCTAAAAACGAAGCACCGCCGGTTACGGCAAAAATAGCGCCGACTTTAAGAGTTTCAGCCTGAACAGGCAGGGCCAGCATACAAAAAGCTGCTGCGCCTATAATAATTTTTGTCCCAAGTCTTTTCACGTCACTTCCCCCTTTTCGTAAATATTAAAAACATCCGCCACAGGCGGCACATTGTACCCTATCTTCTACCTCTAATTTCTGTTCTCCAGTCTTACAGCGCACAAACCTGCTCGCCGGACAAAAGCGTCAGTCCCGCCTTCTGCAGGCTTTGTATCGCCTTGTCCATTTCATCAAAGCGAAAAATCAGGACTGCATTCTCGCCGGTCTTATTGACAAAGGCATACATATATTCCACATTCAGTCCTTCCGTTTCAACAGTCTTTAAGACACCGGCCAGACCACCAGCCTGGTCAGGAACCTCAACGGCAATGACATTGGTTTTCCCCACAGTAAAACCATTTTCTTTTAAAACCTTTCTGGCCAGATCCACCTTGTTGACAATAAGACGCAGGATGCCGAAATCAGCGGTATCCGCCACGGACAACGCCCTGATATTTATTTCATTTTCCGCCAAAATTCCGGTTATTTCAGCAAGACGGCCCGATTTGTTTTCCAAAAAAACTGCAATCTGTTCTACACGCATGGACAAACCCTCCGGGTTTGAATTCTGATCTTTAAATACCGTGTTTACAATGTACGATTATCAATGACCCGCTGAGCCTTACCTTCGGAACGTTTTATTGTTCGAGGCTCAACCAGTTTAACCTTGCAGGTAACCCCAAGCAGATCCTTGATCTCTACCTGAATTTTTTTAGTCAGGTTTTCCAAAACCTTGACCTCATCGGAAAAAACCTGATCACTGACTTCGACCAATACGGCCATGGTATCCAGGTTACCCTCACGATTCACTTCAATCTGATAGTGGGGTTCCACACCTTTGATCCCCATCAGTACATGCTCAACCTGGGACGGAAAGACATTTACCCCGCGAATGATCAACATATCATCCGTACGACCGGTGACCTTTTCCATCCGCACCAGGGTACGTCCGCATTTACAGGGCTCGACAATCAGACGGGAGAGGTCCTTGGTCCGGTAACGAATGATCGGAAAGGCCTCCTTGGTAAGCGTCGTGAAGACCAATTCTCCGGACTCGCCATAGGGAAGAGGCTCAAAGGTGTCGGGATCGACAATTTCCGGCAGGAAATGGTCTTCGAGGATATGCATACCCCGGTCGGTCTCGAGACATTCCATGGCCACCCCGGGCCCAATCACCTCGGAAAGACCATAGATATCAACAGCTCTGATCCCTAATTTTCGTTCCACCTCTTCCCGCATGTTCTCACTCCAGGGCTCGGCACCATGAATGCCAACCCGTAGTTTGAGTTCTTCGGGATGAACACCCACATCAATCATGGCATCGGCCAGATTCAGGGCATAGGAAGGCGTGGCCAACAAAACCGTGGAGCCGAAATCGCGCATAATGGTAATCTGCCGTTTGGTATTGCCGCCGGACACGGGGATCACCGTGGCTCCCAGATATTCGGCCCCGTAATGGGCGCCAAGACCGCCGGTAAACAGGCCATAACCATAGGCATTATGAATCATGTCGCCTTTGGTCACCCCGGCCATGGACAGGGCCCGGGCCATAACCGAAGCCCACATTTCAATGTCGCCCCTGGTATAGCCGACCACGGTCGGTTTGCCGGTTGTCCCGGACGAGGCATGGACCCGAACGACATCATCCATCGGCACCGTAAACAGGCCAAACGGATAATTGTCCCGCAGGTCATCCTTGGTGGTAAAGGGAAGTTTTTTCAAATCGGCCAGGGACTGGATATCGTCGGGTTTAACCCCGGCCGCATCCATTTTTACCCGGTAAGGAGCAACAGTCTCATAGACCCGATGAACCAAACGCTGCAGCCGCTGCAGCTGGATGGATTCCAGCCCGGTCCGCGGCAGTGTTTCTATTTCCTCAACCCGCATCATATTCATTGCTTCCCTCTTTATTCAATTGTGATAAACTAATTTTCTTCCCGCCTTGAAAGCCTTCTTGTTCACCTCGCGAAAAGCGGGTTTGACTTTTTCGTCAATCACATCAAGAAAGGCCTGAGGACCGACGGCAAGAAAATTGGACATGGCCCCGACCATGGCCACGTTGGCCGTTCGTAATTCACCGACCTCTTTGGCGACCGCAAAGGCGTCAATGGCCACCACATTGATACCGCGATCGGTTAATTCGTCCAGGATATTGTCGGGATACGCCATTTTACCAAGAGCCACCGCCGGCGGCAGAATCTTCTGGGTATTGACCACCACAGCACTGTCCCTGTGCAGATAGGGCAGGTAACGGGCCGCTTCCAGAATTTCAAAGGCCACCAGGATGTCGGCCGTGCCCGGATCGATCAGGGGTGAATACACCCGCTCACCATAACGCAGATGCGCTTCAACGGAGCCTCCCCGTTGGGCCATCCCGTGCACCTCGCTCTTTTTCACATCAAATCCTGCCTCAAGCTGGGCATAAGCCGTGAGTTCACTGGCCAGCAGAATACCCTGGCCACCGACTCCGGAGAAGAGAATATTTCCACTCTGTTTCATCAGTTCTCCTCCCTTTTGCTGATTGCCTCAAACTTACAGAGCTCGGCACACTGCCCGCAACCGTTACACTGTACCTCGGCAATCTCGGCATAACCTTTTTGTTTTTTCTTATACCCGCGATCCACTGCCTGCGTTGGCGTCAACGGATGCCAGCTTATGGCCGGACAGCCCAATCGCACGCAGGCCATGCAGCCGCTGCAGTTATCAAGATTTGTACAATAAACCGGTTTTTTGGCTTTAACCATTTCCGGCAGCAGTACACAGGGCGCCCTGCTGATAATCACCGAAGGATCGGGAGAAGCGATCTCCTCCTTGAGCACCTTGCGGGTTTCATTTATTTCATGCGGGTTGACCACAACGATCCTTGGCACGCCAAGGGATTCGCAGAGTTTTTCCAGGTTAACGGCATGAGCCGGCTCACCCTTGATGTTCTTGCCGGAAGCAGGATTCTGCTGATGACCGGTCATGGCAGTTGTTCGGTTGTCAAGGATAATCACGGTCGCATATGACTCATTATAGACAGTATTAAGCAGGCCGGTCATACCCGAATGCATAAAGGTTGAATCACCAAGCACAGCCACCACCTTGCCTTTGCCCTCTTCGCCAAGGGCTTTGCTCATACCGTGGGCCACGGTCACCGAGGCGCCCATGCAGACACAGGAATCCATGGCAGACAGCGGCGGCAGAAAGCCCAGGGTATAACAGCCGATATCCCCGGAAACAAAAACTTCCTTCAACCGGGATAGACCATAAAAAATGCCACGGTGGGGACAACCGGCACACATATTGGGCGGTCGCATGGGTAGATCAAGGGGAGCAAAGATATCTCCCACCGAATCAGGATCAACAGCCTTGCGGACAATAAAGGAATTCAACTCGCCCTGATCGGGAATCAGGTCTTTACCGCGGCAGTCAATGCCCATGGCCCTGATATGGGTCTCAAGAAAGGGGTCAAGCTCTTCAACGACAATGAGCTCTTCAACCGAGGCCGCAAAATCACGAATCATGGTTTCCGGCAGCGGCCAGACCATGCCCAGCTTCAGAACCGGAGCATCGGGAAAGGCCTCCTTGACATAGTTATACGAGGTGCCGGCACAGATAAATCCACGCGGTCCACTGCCCTGTTCAATTCGATTTTCCGGCAGCGTTTCCGCAAGCTCCCGAGCAGCAATCATCCGGTTTTCCACCTCAGCCCGTCGCATGCGGGCATTACCGGGCAACATGACAAACTTTGCCGGCATCTTTTCTAACGAAGCGGATGCCGTTGCCACCCGTTCTCCCTTTTCAACAACCCCCTTGACATGGGCGACTCGCGTAGTTGTCCGAAGCAGAACCGGAGTATCAAGGCGCTCCGACAGCTCAAAAGCCGTACGCATCATGACCTTGGCCTCTGCCGGATCGGAAGGCTCAAGCATGGGCAGCTTGGCGGCAAAGGCATAATTGCGGTTGTCCTGCTCATTCTGCGAACTGTGCATCTGCGGATCATCAGCGGTCAACACCACAAGACCTCCGCGGCCACCAGTGTAGGATGCGGTAAACAGAGGATCGGCAGCGACATTAAGACCGACATGCTTCATGGTGGCAAAGGCCCGGACACCTGCAAAAGAGGCGCCAATGGCGACCTCCAGCCCTACTTTCTCGTTGGGCGCCCACTCACCATACACCCCGTCATATTTAACCAGGTTGCCCATAATCTCTGTCGATGGGGTACCGGGGTAGCCGGAGGCTACTGTAACTCCAGCCTCCCAGGCACCAAGCGCTATTGCCTCGTTACCCGACAACCAGAGTTTATTGTCATTTTCATCAAAAGCCACAGATTTCTCCTTTATGGAACATTATTTTTTCAACGCCCGGCAGCATTATCACCTTTAGTGGCTCTACCAAACTCAGCTGATAGCCTTCCGGACTCCCGCCTGCGCGGGGAGTGACGCCGGGTTGATTAATTGTCATCCCACTGTATTCCCCACTTAGTCATTCCCGCAGTCTGTTGAGCGGGAATCCATTCTCTACTGGGACGTCAAAAGGAAAAAGTCATTTTTTTACTGAGTTTCATTAAGAATCACATCACCTTTTCATAATCTCGCATAGTTACTCCAAAACCCCACCACCGGGCAACAATTTTTCGCAGAGAAAATGCGTTTCATCGAACAGCCGCCTCTTTTTTCTTTTTTTCCTTAAATGTCATCATCGCCCTGCCATGATCAACAAAAATATCCGAAACCAAAACCGCTTTCTCCGTCGACTGCATCAATAAAAGAAGTTCATCCTTCAATCTTGCTATGGATTTTCCCTGCGACGCGGCAACAATTCCGGCCAGCCAGTCAGCAGCCCCTTTCACCTGGGCGGCAAAACGATCAGGCCAAAAGATAAAAGCACCGTTATTGGCCTGCCGTACCTGATCGGCAAGTGGAGCCCCGAGTTTTGCGGCAACCTGTTCCGGCAACCTGGCCCGGTCCTTTTCCATGTCAAGTACTTGTTTAAGACTTGAAGGGCCATTGGCGAAATACAGCATATCTGTTGTTAAAACAAAGGCCGGCTGTGTGGCCTCACCGGGGAGCAACGCCCAGGAATACAGGGTGTAGGGGCCGACCTGTTCCGTTTGGGCTCCTTTCATACCCCGATCCGCCGCCTTTTGTCGAATTCGGTCAAGCAGGGCCCCGGCAACCTTATGATCCCTGATCTGGACAAAAAGAACGATCCTGGGCAACGGAAACAGGCCTCCCTGGACGATCTTTTTTAAAACCATACCGTATTGGGGACCAAAGGCGCCTGTAATCTGAGCCAGAGAAAGGTCAAACTCCTTCTGCAGCCTGCGATCCAGTTTTTTATATTCCGCAGCATCAGTGGCAGACAGGCCCTGCAAAAGGTTAGAAACCCCAAGACTCGACGACCAGCTATAGAACAAAGGATTACCCAGCAGGAGATGCAGACTGGTATTTTTGTCGCTTTTTGCATCTATCACTTCCCTGACAGCCGGATCAAGCTCATCATAAGAATATCTGCCGGTGGATTCAACCTTCCAGCCCCCTGCAATCCGGCCACCCGTTGAGGCGACGAACTCCATCCCCTGCAGATAACGACCGACCTGCCTGAGGTCCTTGTCCTTTGCCCTGCCCAGATATGGACTTAACCGGTCAAGCTGAACAAATTCCCGACTATAGGTTTTTTGCAGAGATGAAGCCTGCCAAAGCTCAACGGCAGCGATAAAGTTTTTCTCCTGCTGCAGGGTGTTCCCCGTATCCTTGACGGCAACACAGCGCGAGATAACAACAGGATCAAGGGCGAGCAGCAACCGGCTGCCCTCGCTATAGGCGTAAACATGATTTCCGGCATCAAGACGAATTCTCGTCAGCTCCAAGTCACCGCTTTTTATCGTATCGACATCTTTGTGCAGCAAGGCATGAGCAAAGGTTTCCAGGGCCTTGCCTGAGGTGGTGGTTGCCAGAATGATGAGTGACTGCTCAATGAACTCTTGCGGATCGGCAGACATTTTTTCCGGGTCAACGGTGAGCCAGGCCAACTCGACATCATCCCCAAAAACCATGCGAAAGGCTGGATTATGCAAAACAGAAAACACCTGATCGCAGCTCTTTTCATAATCAACGACAGCCTCGGCCCCTACCTGCATATCATTGAGGATGGCAGCCATGGTTTCCTTGGAAAGAAAATGTCCCAGGGCGGTCCCGGGAAAGAGATCGGTCAATCCGCTCAGGTCACGCAGGCTCATAATTGCCAGGGTATCAGCAGGCAGATACTCGGCATAAGCCGTGTCGGTTGCCGTAACCGGCGCGCGTAAGAAAAAATATGCCACACCCGCACCTAATAAAAAAGTGCCAAGGAATAACAGTCCAATTTTTTTCATCTTTTCCCTCCGCAGGGCATGTGAGATCAAGCGATCAAGCATGTAACCGTTCAATTTCCTCTATCTTTCCCTGTGCCTCTTCCCATCTCCGGTATGCACGTTCAAGCTGCCGCTGTACTTTGCCGTACTCCTGGCTGGTCGCCGACCAGGCTGCCTGATCGCCATAGAGTTCGGGATCGGCCATCTTTTGTTCAAGCTCGAACTTTCGAGACTCATGGCGTTCAATTTCTTCTTCCGCCGCCGCGCTTTTTTTCTTCCACGGCCCTATCATGGTGCCAAGCTTCTGCCGGGCCTGAGCCCGCGCCCGGCGCTGTGCTTTTTTATCTCCTGATTTCCGCTGGTTTTCAGAAGGCGCATCCGGTGATTCTTCCTTTGCCAACTCTGTAGCTGCCGCCTCTTCCCGTTTGCGACGGGTTAGATAATCATCGATATTTCCCTCATACAGAGTGCCTCGACCATCTCGAATCTCCAGGACCTTGTTGACAAAGGAATTGGCAAAAAAACGGTTATGGGAAACCACGATAATAGTACCCTCATACTGAGCCATGGCCTCCTGCAGGACTTCCTGAGAACTGATATCAAGATGGTTGGTCGGCTCGTCAAGGAGCATCAGATTAGCAGGGCGAACCAGCATTTTTGCCAGAGCCACCCGACTCTTTTCTCCACCGGAGAGTACCTGCACCTTCTTATCTACCTCATCGCCGATAAAGAGAAAAGCGCCCAGCAGGGAACGGACCTGGGTAATGGTCATGTCTCTGGCCGCATGGTACACGGTATCAAGCAGACTCAGTTCGCCGGCAAGTTCCCGGGCCTGGTGCTGGCCAAAATACGTAAGGATCACATTATGACCCAGCCGTTTCTCACCTTCCGCCGGTTCCAGACCGGCAAGTATCCTCAACAGAGTCGATTTCCCCGCTCCATTAACACCGACCACGGCCAGTTTGTCACCCCGCTGCAGGGAAAGACTGATATCTTTAAAAACTGTTTTTCCCCCAAAGGCCTTGTGTAAACCGTTCAAGGTCAGGACATCCCGTCCCGAGGCCGCCGCCGGAGGGAAAGAAAAGCGAACCGAGCGCTCGGTTTCCGACAACTCAATCCGCTCCAGTTTTTCCAACTGTTTGACCCGGCTCTGCACCTGGCGCGCCTTGGTGGACTTGGAACGAAACCGGGTAATAAAACGCTCACTCTGTTTGATCATGGCCTGCTGATTGTCATAGGCGGCCCGTTCGAGTTGCAGACGCTGTTCCTTTTCCACGAGATAATGGGAATAATTGCCCTTATAAACCGTCAGACGACCAAGACTCAGCTCCCAGGTGATTTCGGTCACCCGGTCAAGAAAGGAGCGATCATGAGAAATAATAATCATGGCCCCTTGATACCCTTTGAGAAAATCTTCAAGCCAGGTCAGGGAATCAAGATCAAGATGGTTGGTGGGCTCATCAAGAAGAAGAAGGGCGGGTTTCTGCAAGAGCAATTTGGCAAGAAGAAGCCTCATAATCCAGCCACCGGAGAATTCTGCCACCGGCCGTGAAAGATCAGCCTTGGAAAATCCAAGACCAAAAAGGATTTTTTCGATCTCGGGTCGCATACGAAAAACATCCTGCCCTTCAAGAAGATGCTGCAGATCCCCCTGGCGTTCAAGCAGTGCGTCCATCTCCGGATCGTCCTGCCCAAGTCCGGCAAGCTGCTCTCCAATCTGCTCGACCTCCTGTTGATGAGCGAGGATATCATCAAAAGCGGTCTCGGCCTCCTCATAAAGACTGCGATTGTCCAACTCAAGAGTAATTTCCTGGGGCAGATAGGCCACCGTAAACCAGGAGGCACGGCTGACAACACCGGGGTCGGTTTCCTGCGCCCCACACATGATTTTGAGCAGCGTGGATTTTCCCGTCCCATTTACACCCACAAGACCAATACGTTCACCAGCATGGACCTGGGCGGAAATACCACGAAAGATATGTTTGGCTCCGTATTGGAGGCTGAAATTATTAATACTGAGCATCTATTTATACTTTGTTATGATCCGAAATTCACCACCAGGAACAATCAGTCAGGAGTAATCAGCTTCATTGTACCGCGAGGTTGTTGTGGATCTGTTTGCAGGGTGAATCTATCAAAGAGTCCCAGCCTGGTCAACCGCTGTATGTTTGCCTGTCGTATCCCCTTAAATACAGAGAGATCCCGGTTGGAAATACCAATGAGCACTTTTTGTCCCGGTCCGACCCCGGACAGCAGCTTTCGTGTCTGCTGCAGCATGAGACGGGCATTGACCAACTCACCAAAAGCGGGATGATAGGGTCCGGCAAGCAACGCTTTTTCCAGGTCCCGGCCCGGCTGCAACCCCATGCGTACAACCCTGATTCCGGCCGCCATCAACTTTTTCTTCATCCAGGCTGTCTGCAATACGGCCCGGGTAAGAGTAAGCGGCCGGTACTCGCCGCGCTTATACCAACGCGCAAGCCCGCTGCCGGCAACAACAAGCACAGGATAGATACGGACAAAATCAGGGGCAAGGGAGACAACCTGGTCCGTGGTCCCGCGCAGGCTGGAAAAATTCTGCCCCGGCAAACCGACCATCAACTGAATACCCAGCTCCATACCCGCATTTTTAAGCATTGTTGAAGCCTGGACGACATCAGCGGCCGAATGTCCCCGGCGACTGTTCTGCAGTACCGAATCATCAAGGGACTGTCCCCCTAATTCAACTACCCTGACGTGACGGGCGTAAAGAAAATTGACAATAACAGCATCAATAGAATCTGGTCGGGTAGAACAACGGATGGCCTGTACAGCACCATTGCGAATAAAGGGCAGAACCGCTGCAAGTAGTTCCTGCTGACGTGAAAGGGCAAGACCGGTGAAACTGCCTCCGTAAAAAGCTACCTGCACCCGGCATCGGTTTTTTTTACGATCACGTTCAAGCCAGGTTCGAGTAATCCGGGTGACATCATCCGCTGATAGCGGTTTTCCCTGGATGCCGCTGATCCGATGCTGATTACAAAATACACAGCTATGCGGACATCCCTCGTGGGGAATAAAAACGGGAATAACAAGGGGGATGGCACCGGCGGTGGAAAGGGCGGAATTCAATTGCCGGTGTTCTCCTGCGCCAGCTTTTTCAATGCAGCGCCGGCGGCCTGCTGTTCCGCCTCTTTTTTACTGCCGGCCTGCCCGGTCCCAAGCACCTTACCATGGAATCTGACGGAAACGGAAAAATTTCTGGCATGGGGCGGCCCCTCCTCTCCTTCGAGCACATATTGCGGCCCTTCATTATAGCGCTCCTGCAACAACTCCTGCAGGCTGGACTTTGCATCGGACAGCATCAACTCATTGCACCGTTTATCAATCAAGGGACCGAAAAAGCGCTGAACAAAATCCAAGGCCTCGTCATAGCCTCCATCAAGAAACAGAGCGCCCACCACTGCTTCATAGGCACAGGACAGGATCGACGATTTTTCCCGCCCATTTGACCCCTCCTCACCCCTGCCTAACAGCAAATAACTGCCAAGACCAATGGCCCGTGCCATCTGGGCAAGCCCACTCTCGTTAACCAGTGCGGAACGAATCCGGGTCAATTTTCCTTCACGCATCCTGGGAAAACGCTTAAAGAGGATATAACCGACGGCCAGGTCCAGCACCGCGTCACCTAAAAACTCCTGGGTTTCGTTGTGGCGTCCACCGTCAAGCCGTTCAAAAGCAAAGGAGCTGTGGATTAACGCAACCTGCAATAATTCAATATTTGTAAAATGATAGCCAATACGTTGCTGCAACGCCAGCAGGCTTTCTTCATTGTCCTGAATCAAGGCGTGAAGGGTGGTCCCCATGCGTACGATTTCCTCTTGTCAAAAAGTGTAACTATGGTATAAAGTGCCGCTACAAACTCCAAGGCGACGTAGCCAAGTGGTAAGGCAGTGGTCTGCAAAACCATTATTCAGCGGTTCAAATCCGCTCGTCGCCTCCAGTTTATCCAAAGGATTGTCCGCACATGCGGCCAATCCTTTTTATTGCCGGACGACTACGCCGGCAATTCCAACCAGCCAACGATACGGCCGCTGCCCTCTTCTTCCTGCCGTAACTGCCGGACATGATGTTCATCCCGGCCAAAGGTTTCCATAAACAGTTCACAGCCATTAATCAACGGAAAAAAATACAGATGCAGCCGACATCTTCCATACCCGGTTACTGGATATATTGTTTCCAGAAATTGTGCCCATTCCCCGTTATCATCTGCAAAATCAGCTGTCTGTTCTTTTGAGGACTCTAAGGGGTCGTTCATAATCCCCTGCAGTCCGGAAAAAAAGTCTTTGCCCTGCTCCTGCATATCCTGCAGCTTATCCGGTAAAAATTCTCCTTCAAAATGTGCCGGCAGCAAAACATGTACAAACGGCTGGATATTGTTTTGAGCGAGTCGTTCATATTCCTCAACAAGCAAATCCACTGCATCCTGATTTGTGGTAACAAGACATTTAAAATCCTTCAACAATTTTGCATTGAGACAGACTAGCCTGGTCCAGGCCTTAAGCCGCAGGCGCGGCAAACCATCCGGTCGGCTGTCCGTGGATCCGGCGCCGGCAGGCAATGCAAACGGTTTTTCCTGTCCCTTGCGCAACTCGGAAAAAACCCCCTGCTCCTTCCTGTGTATCTGCTTCAGTTCCCGGCGCAGGGCAACCTGGTCACCATCAAAAATTTCACCAAGTTTGAGGAGCAGTCGTGCCTGCCAAAGCAGCATGTCGCGCTCTTCCTGTTTTTTATTAATCACAGCTTGCATCTTCAGCAGATTTTCAATGATTGAACTTTTTGACTCCGGCCTTGCGCCTCTCCCCCCTATCCCGGAAATCGATAGATTTTTCAGCTGAGCCGCATAATCATCCCCTCTTGTCCTCAAATCCTTCATCAAGGCAAGAAACCGCTCCCGCTGCTTATTGTCAAGAGGGGACGGGACATAGGTTCGAGCGAGTCCCGCATCTTCAAGTTGCTTTCTGAAAGGAGACTGCAACTCTTCATGGATTTCATCTTCCTCAACAGCCCGACAATAAACAAGCGGCGCAAAAATCTGCACAAGGGGAAAAAGAATGTCATCGCCGGGAACCGTTTCCGGAAAGATACATGCCGATATTTTTTTATTTTTCATCTTTTTTTCCATATGATTTCAATAACAGGGTGAAAATTACACTTATATTGCAATACGTTGCCGGAGATAAGGAACTGTAAGGAAATAAGTAAAATAATATTGCGCCAAATTATTATTCCTTTTCAAGGAGCGCATAGCCAAATTATGTAACCTTCTGTGCAATACAGGAAATAGGCGGGCAGCGAGCCCGAAGTCTTCACTACGTTCCGCTTATCTGCGAGACTCCGAAAAGGCAAGCAGAATATCATACGTTATTTTTGCACAATCCCCAATTCAATCAGTCAATATGCTCTCAGCTCGGGATAATGCATACTGCCGGCATCTTTTTTGCTTTTTACTTTATCCTGAATGAATACGATGATCGGACGAAAAGGTTATGTAAACAAAGGAGGAAAACGTGCTACCGTATCACGGACTTTTCCGGATGAAGGCCCGAAGGCGAGGTTGTATTGGGCATAAGAATGGACTCCGGTCCAAGAAGTGTCCCAGGGTTAGTCACCGAATTACAGCCGGTCTGGGTCCGGTCACCAAGAATGGCGCCAAATTTTTTCAAACCGCTGTCGACAGGACCGTTCGGAGTCTTTATCTCGACATTGCCCGGTAGAAATCGCAGATTGGCAAACTTTGTTCCTGCCCCGAGATTGGTATTCTCTCCAAGAATCGAATCGCCGATATAGGCAAAATGTCCGGCCTTGGCATCATTTAAAAAAATAGAATGCTTGACCTCCGTGGTATGCCCAACCACACAGCGCTTGCCGATCAGGCAATAGCCTCGCAGGTAGGCGCCCTGCCTGACCTCGGTCTGATCGCCGATAATTGCGGGTTCTTTAATCAAGGCGCCTGATTCCACCAGCACTCCCTTGCCGATACTGATCCGCTGCCCAATAAGCACCACCCCGGCCATAATCACCGAGGCCCCCCGTAGCAATTGTCCATTCTGCTTCACTTCAAGTGTACCTTTAGTGGCACCACCAAAATTGACATCATACTCCCTCATGCAGCTGAGGATGCCTTGATGCAGGACAAGTGGCTGCTCAAGCGGGACTCCGGATGTCAACGAAAAATGGGTAAGCGTGGTATCAATATTTCCGTCAACATATGCTTTCAGCTTCGCCAGGGCTTCCCAGACATAAGCCGTCCCGGCAAACATCTCTTGATGGGAAAATTCGCTCAGATCAAAAAAAGAATCGGCACTCAGCATAATAACACCTGATCACGTCCGGAGGAAAGAAAAACGCTACCGGAAGTCAGGGTATTTTCATCCATACCGCAATGCAACCGGGCAACTCGTTATTTAGTGGCAAACTACTCAATGAAACAAAAACATTCTCGTCATATATTGACCCGACACTATTTATTCAAGAAAAAAAATGATTATTCCTCATTTAAGCCCTGCCTTGACTTGTGCCGCTGTTATGTTTACTTTCTTTCGATTATACCGTTTTAAAATATACGTTCTTCCCGAATACTGGCAAAGAGAAATTTAAAAATTCTTTCTGTATCAAGTAATTACGGGTGATCATTCTCTCCTGCTGGAGGGAATAATTCTGCAGCCGCTTGCGCTGCTGCAAGGAGGAAACTGTGGAATTTGATGATACACTATCCACAAGCATGGATGATTTTGGCGAAAATACCCAGGATATGGAAATCCCGGAATCGCTGCCCATGATGGCCGTCCGTGATGTAGTGGTTTTCAACTATATGATTATTCCGCTTTTTGTCGGCCGCCCCGGCTCAATTGAAGCGGTCAATGACGCCATGAGCGGCGACAAGCTGCTGATGCTGGTCACCCAGAAAGATGCCGCCAAGGACGAACCCGAACCCGATGATATTTACGAAGTCGGCATGGTTTCCATGATCATGCGCACTCTTAAATTACCCGATGGCCGGCTCAAGGTGCTGGTGCAGGCCCTGTCCAAGGCAAAAATTCGTCAATACGAACAAACCACCCCGCATTATCGGGTAGCCATTGATCTTGTGCCTGAGCAGGAAACGGAAAAAATCACGGTAGAGGTTGAAGCGCTGATGCGCACAGTCCGTGAGCAGACCGAAAAAATCATGTCCCTGCGTGGCATCCTGTCCGCCGACCTGATGATGATCATCAACAATATCGAGGAACCAGGCCGGTTAGCCGACCTGGTCGGTTCCAACCTGCGCCTGAAAATTGCCGAGTCGCAGCAGATCCTGGAAACCGTAGATCCGCTCCAGCGGCTAAAGCTGGTTGCCGACCTGCTCAACAAGGAACTTGAGGTTTCAACCGTCCAGGCAAAAATCCAGTCCGATGCCAAGGAGGAGATGTCCCGCTCCCAGCGTGAATATTTTCTCCGTGAACAGATGCAGGCCTTAAAACGAGAGCTTGGCGACGAGGATGCCTACTCTCAGGAAATTGAAGAGCTGAAAAAGAGCCTGAAAAAGAAAAAAATGCCCAAATACGCAAAAAAGGAGGCAAAAAAACAGCTCAAACGGCTTGAGATGATGCATCCTGATGCGTCTGAGGCAAACATCGTCCGCACTTATCTCGACTGGTTTCTCGACCTGCCCTGGAAAAAATCATCCAAAGACCGGTTGGACCTGAAAGAGGCGGCCGGCGTCCTGGATGAAGATCATTACGGTCTGGACAAGATCAAGGAACGCATTCTGGAATATCTGGCTGTGCGCAAGCTGAATCCGGACACCAAGGGACCGATCATCTGCTTTGTCGGCCCGCCGGGCGTGGGCAAAACCTCGCTCGGCCAGGCCATTGCCAAGGCTATGGGACGTAAATTTTTCAGATTATCTCTTGGCGGCATGCGTGATGAGGCTGAAATACGCGGACATCGGCGCACCTATATCGGTGCGCTGCCCGGCCGCATCCTGCAGGGCCTGAAAAACGTCAAAACCAACAACCCGGTCTTTATGCTCGATGAAATCGATAAGATCGGTGACGACTACCGGGGCGACCCATCCTCAGCCCTGCTTGAGGTTCTTGATCCCGAGCAGAATTACACCTTTTCCGATCATTACATGAACCTGCCCTTTGACCTGTCCAAAGTAATGTTTATTACCACAGCCAACCGTTTCGACACCATCCCGGGTCCGCTTCTTGACCGGATGGAGGTGATTCAACTCTCCGGCTATAGCCTGGAAGAGAAAATGGTTATTGCCCGCAAATACCTGCTGCCGAGACAGATCAAGGAAAACGGACTGAAAGTAAGACAGATCCGGCTTGATGACAATACCTTAAAGCTGATCATCAGTCATTATACCCATGAGGCAGGGGTCCGAAATCTTGAACGGGAACTGGGCAAAATATGCCGCAAAATCGCACGCAAGATTGCCGAAGGCGGCAAGGGACCATACACGGTTTCAAAAAATACCCTGTCCCGGTACCTGGGGCCCCTCAAGTATCTGCCTGAGACCGAATTAGACACCGTCTCCCAGCCCGGCCTGGTCATTGGCCTCGCCTGGACCGAGGTTGGCGGCGAACTGCTTCACATCGAGACTACGATCTTGCCCGGCAAGGGCAAACTGATCCTTACCGGCCAGTTAGGTGATGTCATGAAAGAATCCGCCCAGGCCGCGCTCAGCTACTGCCGCAGCCGCAGCAAAATGCTTGGCGTGGAGCCGGATTACTTCGACTCCATTGATATTCATATCCATGTGCCGGCGGGTGCTATTCCCAAGGACGGGCCATCGGCCGGTATCACCATGACCACGGCCCTGTATTCGGCCATTCTTGGAAAATCGGTCAAGAAAGGTATGGCCATGACAGGTGAAGTTACGTTGCGCGGACGGGTTCTACCCATCGGCGGACTGAAGGACAAGGCGTTGGCCGCGCTGCGGGCCGGGATTGACCGAATCATCATTCCCGATGAAAACGAAAAAGATCTGGTCGAAATCCCGGAGGAGCTGCGCAAAAAAATCACCTTCATGCCGGTCAAGCACATGGACGAGGTCATTGCTATCGCGCTGGGCGACATTAAAAAGAACGGGCGCAAGAAAAAATCCCTTGGCCGCAGTAAAAAGAAAAAGGCCTGAGGAAACGGTTAGAGTGCTTATTTCACAAAGATCGTAGTGAAAGGTCGGAAAACACGATGGATGCAGAAAGCGAACGAGGTAAAACCTTCGGGGAACAGAACCAAAAAGGCCGCAGGCATACTGCCGTATTTCAAGGATCCTTTTTGGAGCTGTGACGCAGCAGAGATGGTATTTTCAGACCTTGCAGCAGATCGCTTGTGAAATTTGCGGGTTCAGCTTATCCGGCGATGCGATCACTTCTCCTGTGGAGCGCGGGCTCCTGCCTGATCTTCCTGCTCGGCCTCATTGCCTGGTATGAAATCTATGTCACCACACCGGCCACGGGTTCCGGCATGGCAACGGTGTTCATCCCCAAAGGCGCCGGCCTTCGCCGTATCGAGACAATTCTTGCCGGGCAGGGAGTGATCCGGGATGACCCCCGTTTTTTGATCCTGGCCCGCTTAAGCGGCAGCAGCGACCGGCTACGGGCCGGTGAATTTGCCATTGCCCGGAACCTGCTGCCGGCCGAAGTACTTGATATCCTGATGCGGGGAGAGGTTATTCACCACAGGATGACCATTCCCGAAGGTTTGACCATGGCCCGAATCGCGATTCTTTTCGCGCAGGCGGACTGGGCTGACGAAAAGGAATTTCTTGCTCTCTGCAATGATCCGAAGTTTATCCACGGCCTTGGGATAAACGAGGCCAGCCTCGAAGGCTATCTCTTCCCGGATACGTATATCCTGGTGCGGGGTGAAACCACTACCCGCTCCATCATTACCACCATGGTTCGACGGTTCCTTAACATCTGGAAGGAGGTTGCGCCTGAAAATAAATCTCTTTTAACAAGACATCAGGTCGTCACCCTTGCCTCCATTGTTGAGAAGGAAACAGCTGACCCCACCGAACGGCCGCTCATCGCCCGCGTCTTTCTCAACCGTTTACAAAAATCCATGCGGTTGCAGTCCGATCCTACGATTATTTACGGCCTGCCTGCTTTTAACGGCAACCTGTCCAAAAAAGACCTTAAACGGGAAACACCATACAACACGTATATCATTAAAGGGTTACCGCCCGGTCCCATCTGCAATCCGGGCAAGGCCTCCATTGAAGCGGTCTTGCGCCCAGCGGATTCCCCGGCCCTGTATTTTGTCTCAAAAAATAACGGCAGCCACCATTTCTCAAGTACCTTAAAAGAGCATAACAGAGCCGTACAAAAGTACCAGAGATAGACGGGTATAGACGGCGACACAATGGGTTGAATTTATTTCAGGTCACGATCAGGGGATATCTGGCTTCAATACGGTGAATTGCCCTGTTGCGGCCGAGCTGACTGGAATAAAGAAAAAAATCATCGACCGGAAAAGGAACAGAAAGGAAAAGGCTGTGGTTTTCCAGAAAACGACCGACTTTGGCAGCCGGGGTATTTTTCAGGCGGGCCAAGGTGATATGGGGTGCAAATTTTCTTCTTTCCGGCTCCAATCCCAGGCTGACCAGGCATGACTCAAGACGGTTTCGCAACTGCAACAACTCCTTACTTTGTCTCAAGCCGACCCAAACCACCCGGGGCTTTCCCCGGGGCGGAAAAAAACCGACCCCGTCAAGCTGGAGCATGAACGGTTTACCCGCAATTTCGGCCAATCCCTCGCGGATGTCCTGAAACACCCCTCCATCCACTTCGCCGATAAAGCGCAGAGTCAGATGCAACTGTTCCGGATTTACCCAACGAGCGCCGGGCAAACCGCAGCAGATCCGGGTCAATGGCTCTCTGACTGATTCAGGGAGATTTAGGGCAATAAAAAGACGCATGGGGACAACTGCAGCAAATGAGAACAAGTAACCTCAAACCGCATAACAGATTCCTTTGAACCCTGCAAGCGAACTCCATGCCTGATCGGAGGAGGCAATTTCTTTTTCCGCTTGACATCTCTTATCATGGATGACTATTACCCTGTAAAATATATGCTTTTTATCGACAAAAACAATGTAAAATAAAATCATTGAGACCAACCATTGATGAACTCGTAAAAAGTCGCAACTCACTCAAAGATGGCTAAGTACAAAACACAGATATACAGGTAAGCGCAGCGGAGCGGAGACTCCGAGGAGTAGTGTGTCGGGGTGGGTCATGACTATACAGGCAGTATGTCTTGAGTCATCCCGACACACACGACGCAGTAGATCGAAGTTTTTACGACGCCATCAA